>JAISRM010000184.1 GCA_031273645.1 Endomicrobium sp. | reverse complement strand
AAAGCGCTTTCAACTTCAAAAGGTCCGATCCTGTATCCGGAACTTTTAATAACGTCGTCAGAACGGCCGACAAACCACAAATATCCGTCTTCGTCTTTATAAGCCAGATCGCCGGTATCGTATATTGCTCCGTCCCACACGCTTTTTGTCAGCTGCAGATCGCGGTAATATCCTATAAATAATCCGACGGGCTTTGTTTTGCCGGTTCTTATTATAAGGCGGCCTTCCTGACCGGGTTCGCAAGAATTGTTATCGTCGTCAACAATATCTATATTCCAACCGGCGGAAGGCTTTCCCATAGAACCGGGCTTTGGAGTTATCCACGGGAAATTTGCGGCAAAAACTACGGTCTCCGTCTGACCAAAACCCTCTTTTAATTCAAGCCCCGTCATTTCTTTAAACTTATAAAACACTTCCGGATTTAAAGGTTCTCCGGCGGTTTGGGCATATTTTAATTTTGAAAAATCGTATTTTAACGCATCCTCTTTTATCATATGCCTATACACTGTGGGAGGCGCGCAAAAAGAAGTAACTCCGTGTTTAGTTATTTTCTCCAGCAGATCGCAAGAATGAAAACGCTCAAAATCATAGACGAACACGCAAGCCCCGCAAAGCCACTGTCCGTAAATTTTACCCCACGACGCTTTTGCCCAGCCTGTGTCTGCGACGGTAAGATGCACGCTGTTTTCGTTGAGATTTTGCCAAAACCTTGCAGTTATTATATGGCCTAAAGGATAGCTGAAATCGTGATAAACCATTTTAGGCATGCCCGTAGTGCCGGAAGTAAAATATAAAAGGAACGGATCGGTCGATTTTGCGCCGTCGTCTCCGGAAGGTCTTTGAAAAACATCGCTGTGTTTTAAAACTTCTTTTGAATATTCTATCCAGCCTTCGACGCTGCCGTTTACGGAAACCGTATGCTTAAGAGACGGCAAATCTTTTTTAGCTTCGTTTATTACGTCCGTTATTCTTTTATCGGCGGCGCAGACTATCATTTTAATATTTGCAGCGCCGACTCTGTATTTTATGTCTTTTACGGTAAGCAAATGCGTGGCGGGAACTCCGACGGCGCCTATTTTATGAAGAGCCGTAATGCAAAACCAGTACTCGTAGCGTCTTTTGAGCATAAGCATTACCGCGTCGCCTTTTTTTATGCCCAAGGACTTAAAAAAATTTGCCGTTCTTGCGCTTTCTCTTTTAATGTCGGCAAAAGTAAACTCTCTTTCTTCTCCCGTCTCATCGCACCATATCATCGCTTTTTTTAAAGGAGTTTGCGCGGCTATTTCATCTACGACGTCAAAGCCGAAATTGAAATTATCGGGAACGGCTATTGAACAATTTTTTACAAAATCTTCATAAGACTTATAAACAACGCAGACATACTTATCCGCTAACATTATTTCCTCTTTAAAATAATAAAAGTTGTTTTTAAACTTATTGTTTTCCTGCGCAAAATGCGCTTTAGTTTAGTTTTTTAGTTGAACCTGCGCGCTTAAATTTTTACAGCACTACGGCTAAAAACCTGACGGTTTTATTTCCCACAGCCTCCATTGCATGTTTGAAGCCAGAATCAAAATAAACGCAGTCGCCTTCTTCAAGAATATATTCTTTATTGTCGTGAATTATTTTAAGACAGCCTTCTAAAATGTAATTAAATTCATGTCCCTGATGAGAATAAGAATGAGTTGCGTTTTGCGTTAAAGGCTCTATGCTTACCAAAAAAAATTCGGCTTTTTTATTTATAAAATTATAAGCCAAATCCTGATAATTATATTCCTTGCGCCTTTCAACGTTTAAGCCTCTGCCTTTTTTTACGACGCTTATGCGCTGAAGTTTAGGTTCAATCCCGCTAAGCAAAGCCGTCATCTCAACCTTATATTTTGTTGAAATAGCCGAAAGCGCGCTTACTGAAATATCTGCTTGACCGTTTTCATACTTTAAATAAAGAACCGGATCTATATCAATGCTTTTTGCAAAATCTGCGGCCGAAAGTTCCGACATTTCTCTTATGGCCTTAATTCTGGCTCCTATCTGTTTAAGAGTCTCAGTCATATATAATCCTCCTGCACAACCGGATTCAATGATTTTACCAAATTAGAAATAAAAACAAAACTCCGGCATACAAGCCCGGGGTTTTAAAACGAAAAAAGCAGTATTGCCGGATTATGCCGCCGAAAGAATTACCTTAACGTCATCGGCGCTTGGCGCGCTTATAATATCCGTAATAGGCGCAAAAGAAGAACCGCCGTCATAAAGCGGATCTATTTCCATTTCTTTGTTAACTGCCACAGAATACGGAAGCTTGCTTCGCACATTTTTGTCTCTCAGACGGATTTCTATTGACGACAGTATCTTTTCTTTACTTAATGCGTCAAATTTATCGCTTACGGATAAAATTAATCTGTTTCCTTCAGTTTTTTCAAAATACACGCTTATGGAGCTCTCTTTAGTGTCGGGATTTGTAATGCTCATAACTTTTTGAATATCTTTAAGAGCGTTTTCGTCTTTATAAACAAGAGATATTTGCATCTTCTTTTTCTCAAGCGCAGCCGCGTCTGACATAAAAGTCGTTACAGGTCTTCTTTGAAGTATATATATTTTTCCGTCCGTATCTATCGCATATTCTAAGTCAACGGGATAGCCCGCGTCATTTTCAAGTTTTAAGGATATATTTACAAGCCTGTTTATCATTTCGGAATCTAAAATTCTGCTTATTCTTTCATTGTCGGTAAGCTTGGCAAGTTCTATTCCGCCGTCTTGCGATTTTACAAGTTTTTTGACATTTCCTATAACGCGCCTGTAAGTTATATTGTTTACGCCGTCTCTTATTCTTACTTTAATATTATCAGGCTCGACCCGCCCGGACACAAGACCTTCTCCAAGTCCTAAAACAGCTTCTATAACTACATCGCCGTTTTGGTCTTTTGTAAATATCACTCCGGCTTTTTCAACGTTTTCAACCATTTCTTGTATAAGTATTGACGGCTCGACAACAAGTTTATTGTCGCACATATATTTTACGGCTCTATCGCTGAAAAAGGAAATCCAGCTTAGCTTTATTTTGTCATACGCTTCTTGTGCCGGAACATTTAAATAAGTTTCCCCCATACCCGGAAAAGCAAACGAAGCCCCGTCTTCGCCCACTCCCGATGTTCTGACCGCATAACGTTTATTTATATCAAGCTTGCCGATTATATAATTTTTCAATGTATTCTCTTGCATATCCCGATTATCTTTATAGACCTTTTCTATCATTTCAACTATTTTACGCGAGATCTCAAGAGCTTTGTCTTCATCGCCGGAAAACACATGCTCTGCAAACTCTCCCAAATAATCCCCGTATTTTCTGCGCTCGGTTGAATCAATAAAAATTTGATTAAACAATCTCACGTCAAGCCCTATTCCATAAGGGACATAAATGCCTGTGCTTTCATAATCGTTATCTTTTACAAATTTTGACATTTTTGCAAGCTCAACCGCTTTTGAGCCAAAAGTATTTGAATCCAAATCATTCATCTGATTATAATCTTTTATATACAACTCATAACTGTCATACATTTTATTTACATCTCTTTCAAACAGCTCATGATCTGCGTCATGTCGGCGGTTCATAAATTCAACGTCTTTTTTGACTGATAATTTATCAACTATTTCGCTTATGCCTTTATAATTGTGAAAATTACGCCATACTGACGCCATATTAAGAAGCTTCACAAGCGTCTTATAATCCTGCGGCGTAAGATTGGATTTTTCTAATATAGCAACGGCTTCTTTTTCATATATTTTTATAAACCGCTCAAACATTTTTTCGCGGGAAGAATAAATTTCATTTATTTTCTTCTTCAGTTGTGAAACTTTCTTGGAATTATTCCTGCGTGAAATTAACTCTATTTGGTTTGCCGCTTTCATAATAAGAGTATATCCTATATTTGCATCTGCCGTATTTTCAATATTGCCGAGAGTTTTCTCTATCCTGTCGATTATTTCTTCAGTATAAGAATCGTCGAGAGTTTTTACTTTTCTTTCTATATTTTCTCCTGCGTCAAACTCAAAGAGCATATCAACTATATTTTCGTACTCCTTTTTTCCTACGGTTTGAAAATATATAAACTCTATAATTTTGTCTATTATTTGCAAGTCTTTGCTCTCATTTATAAGATTTCTAATTTTATCCGCCTCTTTATTGTCTATCATTTGCTGAAGTTCGTCTAATAAAGCGGAGTCAATATCGTTAAATACAATAATGCTTCCGTTTTCACCGCTTATTAAAACGCGGTCGCCTTCTTTTAAAATAATATTTTTGTTGGTTAAATCCTGTGTTTCAATCTTTTTTACGGTTTTTGTTTTTTGTCCTGAAGGTTCAAACCATGCGGCTTTTATTTCTCCGTTAGACCACCTTTCTTTAATAAGAACAGCAGATTTCGATTTTTCTCTGGCGGTAATGTTTGCATGACTTAACATGCCCCCGCTTGTAGTTATAATACCTTTTGAACGGTCTATGCTTTCAACATCGTCCGGAGTCGTGTATCCGGCTACCCATATGCTGTCGCCGTCTATTTTAGTTTTATCATATGTTATTTTTCCCGACACATATCCTCTGATTTCTGAAACGGCAAACCCTCTTATTTCCGGAGCAGATTTAACAACATTTACTTCTTTTTCCAGCTCTCTGATAGTTTCCCTGCGCTCCTGCGGACTTCTTTCAAGCTGTCTTGCAACAGCGAAACCTTCTTCTCTCAAAAGGGAAAGCAGCTGCGCATAACTAAGCTGGTTTCTCTGCCCTGTATTTACGTCAACAAATTCGGCATCGGCGCATTTAAGCCTGCGCCTTTCTCTGTCTGATACTGCATAAACGGCAATATATCCGTTTGAAGTTTTTATAACTCCTTCCTGGGCAATCATAGAACCTATGTAGCCTACCGCTGAAAAACTGAAATCGGAATAGTCGATAAGATTGAGCAGCTGAGCTTTTTCAAAAACCATATCATTATCGTTAAAAATAGAATTGATAATTTTTTTTCTCATTGAATATTTCTTATTTAGCTCTAACTCGCCTTTGGCATTAAGAATTATTCTGCCCAATGCAAACATTCTTAAAATCTCGTTTATATTTCTTCTGTCTTGAGGAATATCAAAATAATCATAAACGGCGTCTGCATTCTCAATATAAAACCTGCTTTTCTTCCTATATTCATATTTTACGCGGTCTGCAAGCCACACATTTTCAAGGCTTCTGTCAAACAATTTGCTTCTGTCATTTTTATACTGTTGCTGGTTTCTATAATGCATCATCTTAGCCACAGAATCCATATCCCAGTCATATTGCTTGCCGCGCCCTTTTAGTTCTTCCGGCATTACGCCGAAAGTTCCTTTTATTTTTTTAAACTTTTCAGTATCAAACTCAGGTATATATAGTTCCCCTCTTATAGCTATGTCATCGTCAGGATGAGGTTCAATGTCATAAGCCGAACCGGAAGACGGGCTAAATTTAACTATATTATTTAAAACATCTGCATACTGTTTAGCTGCGTCAAATCTGTCTGAAGCGTTAAAGACCGCCTGAAAAGATATATTGCTTCCGTTTCGTCCGTCGTCGTAACGGATAATATCCATACCGCATTGGGATAATAAAACGGCAAACAAAAGAGTCCTAAGCTTATTTCCGTCGTTATGCCCTGACTCATTAAAAGAAATTCTAATTCCATCATCAATAGAATTCAGATTTATAAGAGCATCAACGCTGTGAACCAGCCTCAAAGTGTATATTATTACTCCGTCCTTCATAATCATGTTCTCGTAATTTTCCAAAGAGATAAAATCTAATCTTGAAAGGAAATCCATAACCTCAGGCTTTAACTCTTGCATTGAAAAATCAAATACTTTTAAATCAGCTTCTTTTTCGGATATATCTCTATTTACAGAAACAGTTCTTACTCCGGAATTTTTCATGCTTACCGACATAAAATCGGTTATAGAAGTCTGATGAACTGCGTTTATTAACGTATGTATTCCGGTTATTGAATTTAAGGCGTACAAATGCCATGATTTCAGCTCCTTATGTGAATCAATTGAAGAAGAAGGAAGATTTTTTTCTATTTGTTTTAATGAAATCCGCAATTGCTCGGCATGGTCTTTGTTGATATGCTCAAGCCCGTCTATCATGGCTGAAACGAATATAAGCGTATCCTGTAAAGAAACAATGTCTTTGCTTGTGTTAAGCGTTGACATCGCAAAAGTATTGTTCTCTAAAATCTCAAAAAAATGGTCAAAAATATCCTTGCCGGATACGGTATTTCCCGCAATATTGCGTTTATCTGCAAGAGAAAACGACTGCGCTTGAGGAACGCTTGTTTTATTTAAAACGCTCTCAGGCAGCTTGGAAAAAACCTTAAACTCATCGGGAACATAATAAATTTCCTGTCTGCTTGCGCCGTCTTTATGATAATCTATATCAAATCTTGTCAGCGCTTGATTTTTGTTATAAGAATTATCGTCC
>JAISRM010000155.1 GCA_031273645.1 Endomicrobium sp. | reverse complement strand
GGCACCGTTCTTTGAGCATACGGCAGGTAATATCCACCGTTAATAAATTATCGCAATATAATTTTATACTTGTAGGACGATATAGAGATATTTCAAACAATGTAAAAGTCCATAATTTGCCAAAAAATATATTTTATCTACCCAAACAGGATGCCGGCTTTATGACGACATTGGCATTAATTAAATTGGCGGATATAATAATAACGCCCGATACGTCAATAGCGCATGCTGCAAATGCGTTTAATAAGCCGACAATCGCAATATATGGAAACGATAAGGTGAATATGAAAATATGGGGGCCGCTGTCAGATAAATGTCTTGTGCTTACAACCGATAAAGATTTTAATAAATATAACTTCAAGGAAATAATAAAAGGAGTTTATGCTGTTTTAAAATAGAACATTATGAATATTGAAAATACTTTGGAAATAATTTTAATTACCTATAATCGTAAAAACTATCTGGAAAACACTCTCAAGCAGATTTTAGCGGATAAGAGCCCTATTAAAAATTGCAAAATAACTGTCTTGGATAATGCTTCCACTGACGGTAGCGGCGAATTAATACGGGAATACGCTAAAAAACACCCTAATATTAAATATATCCGCCACAACAGGAATATTGGAGGTAATGCAAATATAGCCCGCGCGTTTGAGGAAGCTGCTCTAAAGTATTTATGGGTACTTGCCGACGATGACGATTATAATTTTCATCATTGGGAAGAAGTAGAAACAGCTATTGAAAAAGACTATGACTTAATAGTTGTAAATACGGAGATAATACAAGGAGGAGAAGTTAGTTTATCACAACTCCCAAGGCTGCTTACTTTTCTTCCTGCCTCTATACACAAAACAGATAATTTGGACAGCGTAACTATGACGAACATTTATGATAATATTCCGAACTGGTTTCCACATCTTGCAGCTGTTTTCAAAACTATCAACAACAACGGTAAAGTTTATATATCACAACATAACATTATAACCAGCGGAGTAAATAATAACAATAAGGGCATTAGCGTTAATCATATTATGAATGATCTTGCGCCAGCCCAAAAAAATTTATTTTTTGAAGTTGCCTTTCTCAAATCGCTTGAGATGATTAAAGATAAGAAACTCCGTTCGGCCGTAGTAGAAAATTTTGCGCCCGGCTATTCTTTTTTTAAGGCGATTTTAAATACATTTAAAAAGAATCGTATTGAATTGAATAATTACGCCGGTAATCTTTTAGCTCCGTGGACAGTTTTCAATTTATCTCAAAAAATAAGATATTTAATCGCATTACTGTGTTTGGACATTTTATTTATTCTAAAATATCCGCGTTATTATAGGAAACGCAAGCTTTGGAAAGCAGAATTGGAAAAAGCAATAAAAAATAACCCTTCAAACAATTAAATCTTCAGGGAAGTTCCGCACAAAACAGACAGAACGCATTCTAAGACAATTTTAGGATTAATACTTTCCATACATTTTGCGGCGCCGTATCCCAGCGCGCATTTCTTATTCCAGCCCGGCATAGTATGCCAGCAGTTGCCGCAAAATGGAGAAAATAAATTTATATTTTCTTTATACCCTACATATCTTCCATTGCTCGGGCCGAATAATACGACAGTTTTTACGCCTAATACCCTCGCAATATGCACAAGGCCGCCGTCGCAATCTATATGTAAAAAGCTGCCATTTAAAATAGCCGACGATTTATCAAGGCTTAATTTCCCGACAAAATAATTATTAACATCTTTAATTATGGGCGCATTGTTTTGACCTAATTGAACAATTTCTATATCGGGATTGGCCTGTTTAAACATTGCGGCAAACTCCTGCCAATACGCTGGCGGCCATACCTTAGTTGGAATCCCGTTTTTAATATAGTCGCGCGGATTCCAGCCGGTGCTTATTGTTATATACTTCTTGCCTTCAAGCGGATTAGGTTCTTTTATATCTAAAGAGATATCTTGTTCCGATAAATCCTTTACTCCCGCCGTCAAGCCTAAAATATCCATAAAGTTTTGCCCTTTGTTTGCAGCTTTTTCAGCTATCAAGCCAAAAGCATTATCTTTATGTCTGTAGTATAAATCAAAAATATCTTTCTGCGTATCCGATACGGTTTTAAGGTCTTTTATTATGTCATTATTCAAATTATAAAAAGCCGGTTCTGTTATTTGCAAACATTTATAAACAATATCATATTTACCGCTGAATAAAGGCATTAGATATTCTAATGCAATATTTTCTATTCTTTCAATACTTCCGAATATAAAATGCCCTAAAATTTTATTGTTCGCGTAAATATCAAAATGCATAGAAGGATATAAAAGCGCAAGTTTTTTGACCAATGCCGAACAACGCAGCATATCCCCCATTCCGCCGCCTGCTTCTACGGCAACATAAATTTTGTTTTTTTCTTCTTTACGGGTTAATATTTTTAGAAAAGTCGGGAAATCCTTTATAACGGCCTTAATAATTTTATGCGTTTTATTGGATAAAGACAACGGTTTGCTCTTATAATTTCTAAGAGTAGTATTCTGAATTTTAGATAACGCTTCTTTTTGGATTTCACTTTGCATTATTAAATTATAATAAAAAATCACAAGATAAAATATATTATCGAATTAACTAAGATTAACTATAGTATTTTCCTTTGATATAATATATTATCGGGGTTTAAACAGATACGAAACGATATACAATATACAAAATACCGCAACTGTCCGGAAAAGGAAATATCTAATGACGAAAGAACTTTCAGTTTTTATAATAACAAAAAATGAAGAAGCTAATATTGAAACTTGTCTAAAAAGCGTTCAACATATGGCTGATGAGATAATAGTTGTAGACAGCGGCTCTACCGATAAAACGCTTGAAATAGCTGAAAAATATGGCGCCGTTGTTTATACGCAAAATTTCACTTCTTTTACCGAACAAAAAAACTTTGCGCTCTCAAAAGCAACAGGCAAATGGGTTCTTAATTTGGACGCCGACGAGGCTTTAAGCCCCGCCCTTCAAGAAGAAATAAAAGCAATAATAAACTCTACGGACAAAAGCGGTTTTTGGATACCTGTAAACAATGAATTTTTAGGACGGGAGATGAGGCATAGCGGCTTACATAGGCAATTAAGATTACGTATGGCAAAAAGAGAAAACGCTTCCTACATAGGCGGGAAAGTACATGAATCATTACATATAAGCGGCCCGATAGGCATTTTAAAGAACGTTATTATACACAGACCTTACAAAACCATAAAACAATATTTTTTAAAATTTAACTTTTATACAAGTCTGGCTGCAGAAACAATGTATGAAGAAAATAAAAAATTATCTCATCTGCAACTCTTGAGGCCGCCTTTTGAATTCTTTAAATTATATATATTACGATTAGGCATATTAGACGGATTGGAAGGTTTTCTGTGGGCATATTTCTCTGCTAATTATTCTTTCGTTAAATATGCAAAACTTTGGAATCTTCAAAAAAACAAAGGGAAATAAATAATGCTTATTATATTAATAATAATAGGTTTAATTATGATTTTTTTATTGTTTTTGAGCAAGCAAAAAACATACTGGTTGCCGCCCAAAAAAGGGCTTGTTGTTCTTATGTATCATCATATAGGCGCTATTACAAAACAGACAGAAGCGGGTTTCTTTATAAACGAGGAAATGTTTTCGGCGCAGCTTGAGCAACTTTTAGATAGTGGCTATACTTTTCTTTCTTTTTCAGATGTGGAAAATGCTTACAAAGAGAAAAAACCACTGCCCCCAAAATCAGTCCTAATAACTTTTGACGACGGTTGGAAAGATAATTTTACCGCAGCCTATCCCATTCTTAAAGAAAAAAAGATCAAAGCAAATATCTTTTTAAATGTAGGCGATATATCGGCAAAAAAAGATTTTTTGTCATGGGAAGAGGTCTCGGAAATGTTTAACGGCGGCCTCATTGAATTTGCATCACACGGAATGAATCACAGGCGTTTGCGCTCTCTTACAAATACCGAAATTAAAAAAGAACTTTTAGAAAGTAAAAAAATATTGGAAAACAAACTCGGATGCGAAGTAAAAAGTTTTTGCTATCCATACGGGGCAGTAGATAAACGAGTCAGATCTTTAGTTTTTGAATCAGGCTATATTATAGACTATGGAACGAGAAAAGGCATAAATTCATGGCCTTGGAATGCCAAACATCCTATAAAAAGAGCGCATATTATGGCGGGGGAGAGTTTGGCGGATTTCCACCTTCAGCTTACAAGGGGAAGATACAAATTATAGAAGCTCTTTGCTTATTTGAATAATTCTTGTTTTACTATTTTAATTGTTTTAAAAAAGCCTCAAAAGCAGCGGCAGGCGTAATCCTGGCCATATGCTCATCCCCGCATTGTTTTTTTAATTTTGGCGGAGTATTTTCGTTAGTCGTTAAAATTATATGCCCGCTTCCGTAAGGAGACCACCGCTTAGGAAGGCAGCCTTTAATGTTAGGATAAAAAGACAGCGTTTTTTTGCCGAGCGCAGCCGCTATGTGCAACGGCCCGGTAGCATTAGAAACAAAAATATTGCATTGGTTTATTACTGCTATAAAAGCTGAAAG
>JAISRM010000149.1 GCA_031273645.1 Endomicrobium sp. | reverse complement strand
TTTTATGTTTCTGTTTTTTGCGTTCCAAATCGGATCTGATTTTACAAACTATACTGCGGATGCAAGTTCTGAGAGGATGAGAGAACATTGTTTTGGAGTAAATGCAAAAACGATAAAAGGCAGATTTATTGCGCAAAGGCATTCCGGGCTTAAAGAAAACGATTATTTTAGAGAAGGATTTTCAAGATTGAACGAAACAGAGCTTGCAAATTTTGAAAACATGCGCAAATTTTTAAACGCCGGAGACTTTGAACAAGAGTCCGGCGAAAAGAGCTTTCTCGATTTGACAAATTCAGTCGCAGCCTATTATTATCTGAATAAAAAACCTCTGCTTCCTCTGTGGTCGCACGTAACTATAACAAGCCCGGAAGCAGATTTTATATATGCAAAAAAACTGCTCGCCGATTTGCCGGATTATGTTCTTATCTTTTCGCAAACGGGAACGAACATAGATCTTCTGGTTCCTCCCGTAAGAACAAATGCTATTTACAGAGCCATTCTTCTAAGCGGCAAATACAATCTTGACGCAACTAACGGCGAGCAGGTTTTTTTGGTTAAGAGTTCAAACGGAGGTTTCTCGCAAAACGATATTGAAATTTTAGACAGCGTTTGGCTTGGCGCAAGGGTTTTATACAATATGCCCGACGCGTATGGAATGTCGCTGAAAAAACTTAAAAAAAGGCTTAATGAACTCTACTTGCCTTTTCAATCTTCCCTGCAAAATAATACGTTATTTATATCTTTTGACAAACCCGTATCGCCGAAAATTTTAGATTTTATATTAATAGAAAGCTCATTTCATGCAGTCTATGACGTATATGTAAACGGGCGTTTTATTGTAAAAGCTGAAAAAAATAAAGAATCGGCGCTTGTGTCGCTTGACGTGGTTCCTTCCTATCTTTTAGGCGAAGATATTAAAAACATAACCGTGATTTTTAACAAACCCAAACCTTTTTTTGATAAAATTAACATAAAATTTTATCAAAGAAACAGAAACCGCCAATTAAATGAAATGTTAAATTCCTAAGCAAATTGATAAAGAATTATAATTTCGTCTTATAAAAGTACTGCCGAAGGGCAGTTAAATTCATACGCAAATCAATAAGGAAAATATAATATGAACTTTACAAAAGCAAAAAGATATTGGCAGGCTTTAAAGAGATCAAAAGGCGGGCTGGCTTTATCTAAAGCAGGGATTTTAAATTATGCAAAGCATAAAGTTATGCCTTATTCCTCTTATCTGGGTTTTTCGCCGGTGCTTTTAACGCTTATAACCACGACAAAATGCAATTTAAACTGCCCGTTTTGCGTGCAGCAAAAATTATCGTCAAACAGGCAGCCGCAGGATATGAGCGCGCAATTCGTATCGCGTCTCTTAGATATGCAAATTCTTAAAGGTCTGCTTGGCGCGGGGATAAACGGCGGAGAACCTTTATTAAACAAAGAGCTTATAGGCATTATTAAAGAAATAAAAAAACGCCGCCTGTTATGCGGCATGATAACAAACGGAACGCTGCTTAAAAACAGGGTAAGAGAGCTGGCAAAAGCGGGACTTGAAGAAATACAGCTTTCGGTATATGACAATACGGTTGAAAAGTTAACAGACATCATTCCCGACGAAAGCAAATATATTCCGGTTAACGCTTCTTATGTTTTGCTTAAAAGCGTTTTATTAAAAGATCCAAAACGCGTTGAAAAAATTATAAAGATCTGCGCAGATATGGGCTGCAATTCGTTGAAATTTAACATATGCCAGCCTTGCGGATTAGACATTTCGGAAACGATTTTTGACGATTGCCGCCAATACGAAGAATTTATAAAAGAGCAGAAAGCGCTTAATCATAAAATAGATATTTTTTATCCCGGAGCTGTAAAAAGAAAAATATCGGGCAAAAAAGACAAGCAATGCCGCATGACTTGGCAAAGCATTATAGTTGACAATGAAGGATATTGTTCAATGTGCTGCGATTATATGGCAAGAGATCTGAAAAGTTCGCAAACCGCGCCTATTTTTGACGAGGACTCTTCAAAAACTTATAATTCAAAAGTTTTGGTTGAAATAAGAAAAAATATGCTTTCAAACGATTCAAACGTTTATACTTCGTGCAAAAACTGCCCAATGCTTTGCGGAAAAGCTTTCGGTTCAAAAATTTAAACGAATAAGTTAAACAATGTTGCATATAGAGCCGTTGCAGTAATAAATACACAGCTGAACGAGATGATATATGGACAAAGAATTAAGAGAATTGGTAAAAAATCTTTTTAAAGCAAATAAACAAATCAAAGAAATGTGGAAAGATAATCTTAACTCGTATGTAAGAGGTTATCTCTCATATGAAACAATCCCTATTTTAGGAGAAACGCCATATATTTTAACTCAAATTGGTTTAAAAAAAGGCATTATACGGACTTTGCAGAGGACGCTTAAAAAAATCAGAGAAAAACATTCGCAAGCATGGAATAATATAGAAGATATATTGGACTATATTGCCGATCCTGTTGCGGTTTTTGGCTCTATAAATAAAGATCAGAAAGATTCTATTATTGTTATAACTGATAAACCAATCAATAGCAGGGATGGGGACAACACAAAAAAAGAATTACTGACAGTAATACTAACCCCAAGCGGACAAATCAAAAATACAGATGGTCATTATTGCATACTTGCTTCTGTGTACGGATTTAATGAACATGATATACATAAACATTTAAAAGGCGAGAAAAACGAAAGCGGAGAATTTTTAGGAACTTTGAAGTATATAGAAAAAGAAAAAGCTCTTAAAGTTGCCGACGTTTCCTCGCTACAGGGCGCAAGCGCCTTGATGCTCGGATGGAACAACTTTAAGAGCAACAATACTATACTAACAAAGAGCGATATTGTCAATAAATATTTGCAAGAAAAAAACATCTCTGAAGACATTCAAAAAAAACTTCCTATTGATTTTGCCGCAAGAGAAAAAGAAGGATGAGCGGCAGATTGAATTTAAATTTAATGAAGCGCAAAAATCGGCAGTTTAAGAAAATCACACATAAGAAATCATATTCAAAATATTTATATGATAGGCTCTCAGAGATATATGACAGATTAAAATTTCGCGCAAAAACTGCCCAATGCTTTGCGGAAAAGCTTTCGGTTCAAAAATTTAAACGAATAAGTTAAATAATGCCGCATATGCTTTGGGCGAAAGCTCTCTTATCAAATCCCACATTTTGTAAGTGCCTCCAAAAATCAAACAAAAACCTGCAAAAATACTGATAAAACACATTGCTATAAAAATTTTATAAAACAAACGTTTTGCATACGCTTGCTTTATATTGTTATAAGTATTAAGCATAAACAGACCGCTTATAAACAGCAGGCACAAACGCACATCGCACGTATATCTTAAAAGCGCTCCGGCAAGCCCGTAAAGAACTATAAGATTTGCGCAAACCCCCGCAAACGCGGATACTGCGGTCGCTTTTATCAGAGAATCGTTTTTTGAATATTTCGGGTTTGCTTTCCACCATAAAAGCAGCGCCCATATCAGCGGAATTAACATAATTCCGGCGTTGCGGTCTCCGTAAAAAGCGGCGCCGCTGTTGTTATAAGCGTGTATTGCTCCGTTCAAATAAGGAAAAACCGGCGTAAAATCAGGCATATCAAAAAAATAATAAAAAATTGCGCGCGGCAGGTTAAACAACATAGTGAAATCAAACTCTCTGATTACTATACCGGACAAATTATAAATCGCGCCGAACTCAAAAATAGATTCAAAACGCGCGCGGTTATAATAAAAAATCATGCAAAACACCGCTAAACACGGCAGCAAAAAAGAGACGGCGTTTTGTATTTTAAATTTGCCGCTTAAATTCTTATTCAACAAAATCTTAATTGCAACAGGCAGCAAAAACGCAAACGCGGTAAGATATACATTAGGTCTGGTTATGCCGATACAGGCAAAAGAGGTGCCTGCAAAAGCAAGCAAAATCATAACTTTTATTCTTTCTCCGAAGGATTTCAACCCGAAGGGTTCAATTTTATTATAAGCTTTAAATGCAAACATAATGCTTGCCGCAAAAAATATGTATCCGCCGAGATGGGCGATTTCGTACCTATAAGCGTTTGCCTGAAGCATAAACAAAAGAGAGCCGAAAGCTATGGCAAGATAAACAAATGAAAACAGCATTAAATTTACTTTCTTGCAAAAGGTCTTAACAAGCTGGCTAAAAGCCCCGAATATAAAAAATATGCACGCTAACGACATAATAAACGTCGTAACGTTTTCCGGCGGCAAAGAACCGGTAATCCAATAATATGGATAATAAATAAACACTACCGGCGCAACGCCGAAATAGACATAATATTTGTTTTTGTAAAAAGCGTAATCGTGCAAATCGACGGCGCCGGCCTGATTTCGCGCTCCTTGCGAATATTGGTTTTCAAGCGCTAACAGCTTAGGATCGGGCGCAATATCTAAATGCGCCTGACCTTTTTGAAAAGCGTCAAAAACAAGAAGATACGGATCGCGCGTCATCGCTTCCGGATTAAACGGATAATAAATATTGGTAAATTTATCGGGATTGTCCAAAGCTTTATAGACGGCAAACGAACAAATAACCGCCGTTATTAAAACTGCCGCAGCGGCAATTTTGTAGTTTCTGTCGTTTGTGTCGGTAAAAACAGCGCTCCATTTATACGAAGATGAAACTATAATAAACAGCGCTGCAAACAAAATAAGCAAAAAACGCAGCTTTGAAAAATCATAAGGCGGGCTTACATTTAATTCTGCTGCGTGCAAAATAAAGGTTGCGCCTTCTTTCTTGTTAATTTCTACAATAATATCGCGCAATTTTTTATAACTTTTAAGTTTAAGAAAAATATCTTGAGGCTCAAAGTCCAAAGCAAACAGAGCGTTATTTGCAAGATAATATTTGACGGGTTCTCCGTCGTCTCTATAATAAATTTTTAACTCTGCCAAAGACGATGGGGCGCCGGAAACCCTC
>JAISRM010000117.1 GCA_031273645.1 Endomicrobium sp. | reverse complement strand
AATATCGGCGGACTTATATTCCGACGCGAATAAAGCGGGAAACATTATAATCAGCGCGGAAGGCTCTCGGGAATTTCTTGAAATTACCGACGGCGTTATATCTTATTATGCGCAAAGAGCTTACGACCCCGAACATAACTTATTCGGCCCCTTGTTTTCTAAAGGCATTGAGTATTCAAGCCAAATCAAAAACTCCGCTTTGCTTGCCGCATTAAACGCAGTTCTTTCACACGGTAAAAATATTGACGCCGCTTCTTTAGATAAACAAATACAAGCGGTTCCAAATGTCCTTCAAATTAAAGAAAATAAAACAAAATATTTGCAAAGCAGAGAAGCGTTAAAGAAAGCCGCTTTAAAAACCGCCGTAGATTATGCGTTTAACAGGCTCGGGCTTGAAAACGTTTTAAAAGAATATATTGACAAAAACGGCTTAGAGATAGACTATTCGCATTACCGCCGCAATTATTCGGGAACGGATCTGCGCTCTTATAAACCGGAAGAAGCCGACCCCTATTACGACAGAAGAAACGGGAAATACGTTATCAACATTAAAATTCCTACTCAGGAATTTGGAGACGTCTATTTGTTTATAGCCGAAGGTAAAATTTGGTTTGATACTCAAAACGGGTACGCCGTTTACAGAGCGGCGCATTTCAGCAGCGCGGAAGAAGAAATCGGCGCGGCATATTCTAAAGAGCGCGCTTGGCAAAACGTCCAATATCCCGAAAGTTTTATTTTGCAGCCGCATTCAAAAGCCGCTCGAGAATTAAACGCGCTTTTAACTGCCGTAACGGGCAAAATAATTGAATACGGCGCTCAGTTTGACGAAGAGGAATTAAACAAAGAGCATGAGGGAATAGATCTCTACGAGCTTGCCGCATATAAAAACGATCAGGAAAAATTTGAAGGAGAGCATCTTAGCCGTCCCATGAAAACGCAAATTGCCATGGGCGGCAATTATGTTCCTACGCAAAATACGCGCTATTTGGCGCAGGCCGTAAAAGATATTTTACAAAGAGGAAAAGAGTCAAAAGATCCGGCAAAATTTTTAAAAGAACAGTTTAAAGATATTTTTGAAAACTTTCCTGAAAACGAAGATTATTCTTATGAACTTGCGGCAGACGGCAATTCTATTTTGCTGAAATTTCCCGCGCAAAACAACGGCGAAATCGGCATTATAATAAAAGACGACGGATCAGCGCTTGAAATAAAAGACGATTGGTACTCAGAACAAAACGGCGACAGATACGCCCACGTGTTTAATACGCGCTTTTTGGGCGCGGACAAAAATCCCGGCGCGGATTACAGTTACTTATATTATGTGCGCGAACTTGTGGAGCTTGCCGGAAAAGAAAATTACAAAAAACGCAATCAGATAATATCTTTTGATAAAAAGAACAATTGGGTTTATGAAGACGTAACGCCTGAAAATATAGGCGAGTTTGCTGATGCTTTAGGCGATGCGCAAATTTTAGGACAAGCGTTTGAAGGATACGCTCCGCCCGCTATAACAGAAGAAGACGCTCTAAGAATTTTTGAAAGGCTAAGATATTTGGGGTTTTACGCCGGCTTCCTGCGCGTTAACGGAAAAATAGAAGCTTTTTCTCTGGCGCACGGAGAAGGCACTTTAGTTTACAGCATTCAAAAGGCCAATACAAAAATAAATGGAACTCCTCAGGCTATAAACAGAGAATTTATGAACAGCCATTCTCAAAACACAGATTATGCAAATTTTGAAGAAAGTTTCAGGGTTGAACCGCTGACGAAATTTAAACTTCATGACAATCATCCTCTAAGCTATACCGACACAGATTATGCAGTAGTGCTTGGCGAACAACAGAATTTAAGATACTATGCCGGAATTGTTTCGCAGTCTTTAATAAAAGGTCTTATAGATTACGCCAAAAATTTGTCTGAAACCGACGGCAGCCTTTCGGCTGCAAATTTGACGGCTGACAGCCGCGCAGGCGAGAAAAGATTAAAGAGCGAAAGCTCTTTGGGCGAAAGCCCGATAGATCCCGGCAGCGCCGTAAAAAATAAAACTGCCGGTTTGTCTTCAGTTCTTTCAGATTTGGCAAGTTTTGTCGAGTACAGAAAATGGCTTGTTTTAAATATGATAAAAAATCCCACTTTTAGAGTTGACGCCACTTATGAATACGCGCAGTCTGCGGCCGAATATGTTGAAAATTACGCGCAAACTTTTCCTTCTTCGTATGAAACTAAAAAGCTTAAAGACGGGGATACTGTAAACATTATCGTAATCAACGGAGAAGTTCCCGAATTTCATAAAATTTACGAATTTGAAAATACCGGACTTAAAAGCGAGGGCGAAATTTTATGGCGCAGCAAAGAAACGGGCAGATACATTTTATATACGAAAGCAAAAAATCTTGACAAAATTGCGCTGACGGCAAACTCGTCTTTAGAAAATATTATCGGAGTAAAAGGCAAAATAACGGCAAATTCTCTGACGATAGATCCGCGTTTTAAAGACGACGGCGTCTCTTACGACGTTTTGGGCAATACGGTTGTCGGCAAAGAATATTTGGCAAAACTTAGCGAGCTTACCGGTTCTTCTTTACCGGAAGTTATATCTCAAATAAGAAAAGAGCAAAAAGCCGAAAAGCTTGCGATTGCCGGAAATTTTATTATGAACTTAGACTATGCGCGTTCGCAAAAGGAACTTCTTAAAGCCGTCGGAGCTTTTAACAATTCGGGCAGCGCTCAAATAGCCGTTCCTTTAAAGCTTTTTGAAAATAAAACCGAAAGCGAAATTGCCGAAATTGTAAGTTATATTTCGCAGCGGCAAATAAGAGTTTTTGCTTTTGAAGATGAAAATACAAACAATATTTATTCGGACAAAGAGTTAATAGCTTTGGGTTTTGCCGGACATGCGTACAAAGGCGCAAAAGAAACTACGGTCATAGATTATTTGATAGGCAATATCAATTCCGTTGACGAAATAAAAAATTTCAACAATGAAACAGACCTTGAAAAACAAATAGAAAAAAGCCGCCCGGATTCAACTAAGCTTGTAAGCGTTGAAGATTATTTAAAGCTTTTAAGCGGAGACGACATAGAGTTGAAAATTAAGAAAATAGCCGGCTTTTTCAGCGGAGAAAAAATTAAGAATTTGTTTTATAAAAAGATAACTCCGCAATACGCTATAAACACGGCTTATGCTCTTGACTACGCGCAGATTCCCGATTTAAATTTAAAAGATTTTATTGACATAGTTTCCCTTGCCGGCAAACCTTCCCAAAGGCAGCAGTTAAAACATATTTTAAGAATAGATTCAAACGCAGCGTTAAAAACGGCTTATGACAGAATAGAAAAAAACGCCGTTGAAGACGGCAAAGAAGCCGCGCTGCTTGCTTTCTTAAAAGGCGCGGCGCAAAAAGCAAGAGTTAAAGCCGATTTCCCGCAAGGCCTTAACGATCCCGACATAGAAAATCTTGCGCTCAGGTCTGCGCTGTCTGATTATGCGTCAAACAGTTCTTATGTCGCCGGATTTCCGGATAGCGTTAAAACAGAAACAGGCCTTGAAACAATAACGAGAAACGAGCTGTCAAAACATCTTAAAATCAAAGCGCAGCAGCTGGCTTTAATTGATCAAGAAGCCGCAACTATATACGAACTTATATTGTATTACGGCGATAGAAAATTAAAGACGGAAATAAATGAAAGCGCCTATAAAATAGATCCAAACGCAATATCAAAACTACTATCTGCCGCATAGGCAGCTTCGGCAGCCTTGCTGCTGTTATAAATTTATCGCAGGCAGCTCTTCGCCGCTTTGTAGCTTTGTTGCTGTTATAAATATTGCTGCGGCAGCTGTGATTGTTAACAGACTTCGTCTGTTTTATTGAACACAGCCTGCGTCTATTTTGTTTGTTGTTTTTAGTTTGTCATTCCCGTGAAAACGGGAATCCATGTTTAATATTAATATAGTTTCTAACATTATTTCTTTTCAGCCTTTGTCTGTTTTTATAAAACAGCCGAAGGCTGACAGAATTTTTTAGCAAACATGGATTCCCATTTTCATGGGAATGACAGACGAGACGACAGGCTGCGCCTGCGTTGTTATTCCCGCTTTCGCGGGAAGAACAAACATGTTTCAAAAACGATGCAGTTTGCTGTGCGCAGATTAAAAGCAAGGCTCATAAACAAAACGGCGAATGCCGGCAGCCTTGTTGTTATAAACAAAGCAGCTTCGCTGCTGTTATAAATATAGCGGCGAATGCCGCCGCCGAGGGAAAGGGGTTACAAATTGTCAAAAACTATACTTGAATTGAAAGATATAAAAAAATCTTTCGCAACTGTAAACGTTCTGGACGGAATAAATTTGAAAGTAAGCGAAGGGGAATTTATTACGCTGCTTGGATCTTCCGGATGCGGAAAAACTACGATACTGCGCATTATCGCGGGTCTTGAACATCCCGACGGCGGACAAGTAATTCTTGAAGGCGCCGACGTAACGGCTTTACCTGCGGAAAAAAGAAACGTAAACACAATTTTTCAAAATTACGCTCTTTTCCCGCACATGAACGTAGAAAAAAATATCGGCTACGCTTTGCGGCTGAAAGGTCTGCCTAAACGCGAAATAAAGAAAGCCGTTGAAAACGCTTTAAATCTTGTGCAGCTTGACGGGTTTCAAAAGCGTATGCCGTCGCAGCTTTCGGGCGGACAAAGCCAGCGCGTCGCCATAGCCAGATCCGTTATCGCAAAACCTAAAGTTTTGCTGTTAGACGAACCGCTTGGCGCGCTTGATCTGCAGCTTCGCAGAAATATGCAGCACGAACTGAAAAGCTTGCAAAAACGGCTCGGCATAACTTTTATATACATAACTCACGATCAGGAAGAAGCGCTGAATATGTCAGACAGAATAGCCGTTATGCGAAACGGGCTTTTTGAACAGCTTGGCTCGATAAAAGATATATACGATAATCCAAAAACAGATTATGTCGCTAAATTTGTGGGAAACTCAAACATTATAACAGGAACCGTGCATTCTGCCGTCAACGATACGGTGAGAATCGCATATTGCGGAGGATATTTCAGCGCGCTAAACAGGTACGGCGTCAATTATTCGTCCGGACAAAAAATTACTGTGGCCGTCAGAAGCGAAAACGTAAATATAATTCCTTACAGAGAAACGTTTAGCGGCGCTTTGATAATAGGAGACGTAAAAGATAAAAATTTTGCCGGCGGACTTTTAAGAATATCCGCAGGTTTGTCCGGCGGAGATATAGTAGTTTCAAGCAGGCACGGCATAGATTCCGATTTAAAAACGGGCGAAAAAGTTACAGTGTTTTGGGAACCTGAAAACGCTTTGATAGTAGAAGGCAGCGTTTTATGAACCCGATAGAAAAACGGTCAAAACGTTATGCTTTAATTGCGGGCTTGCCGATGTATCTGTTTGCGCTGTTTTTTGTTTTGGGACCTTTGATTTATATGTTTGTTTTAAGTTTTATGCAAAGAGAAGGCGCGTGGGGGGTGTCTGCCGATTGGACATTTTCAAATTACGCAAAAATTTTTGACCCTTTGTACATCTCAATATTTTGGAACTCTTTAAAGCTTGCTTTAATAAGCACGGTTCTTGTAGTCGCAATAGGTTATCCTTTCGGATACTTTATGGCTAAGCTAAACCCGAAATGGAAAAATTTGGCGATGATTTTATTGATAATCCCTTTTTGGACAAACGCTCTGATAAGGCTTTACGGCTGGATGATAGTTTTCAGGGCTAACGGAATTTTAGATAAAATTTTGATGAAAGCCGGAATTTCAGACGAGCCGCTTAAACTTTTATACAGTTATCCGTCGGTGGTAGTGGGAATGATTTACGTTTTGCTGCCTTTTATGATTTATTCGGTTTATGCAAGCGCGGAAAAACTCGATTGGAAACTTGTTGAAGCTGCGCGCGATTTGGGCGCTTCCCCGCTTTACGCTTTTCGCACGATAACGCTTCCTCTTACCATGCCCGGCATTTTTTCCGGAGTGGTTTTAACTTTTGTTCCGTCAATGGGGCTTTATTTTATCGCCGATATTTTGGGCGGCAGCAAAATCGTTTTAATAGGGAACTTAGTTCAGGAAGAACTTATGAGAGCGCACGACTGGCCTTTTTCGGCGGCTTTAAGCGTCGGGCTTTTGGCTCTTACAAGCGCGTTTTTGTTTTTGTATAAACGTCTTACAAAATCGTCGTCTTTAGAAGGGCTTGTATGAAAAATTCAAAGTTTCAAAACGCCTATATTTTATTTTGTTTTGCGATGATGTATCTGCCTATCGTTATCGTGATAATTTATTCGTTTAATTCAAGCCGCATATCGTCTGTGTGGGGCGAAATAACTTTAGATTGGTACAGACAGCTTTTTGACGACAGACAGACTTTTGAAGCTCTTTACAACAGTTTGGTTTTGGGGGTTTTAAGCAGTTTGTCGGCGGCGGTTATAGGAACGCTTGCCGCGCTTGCAATATCGCGCGCAAAAATACGCGGAGCGCAAACCGCCGAGTACGTTTCAATTTTGCCGATAATGGTCCCTGAAATAATTTTAGGCATGGGGTTTTTGGCTTTCTTTTCTTTTATAGGTTTGCCTTTAGGAATGACGACTTTAGTTATAGCGCACACTTCTTTCTGCATACCTTATATATATTTGCTGGTCAAAGCAAGAATTACGGGCATGGATAAAAGTTATATCGAGGCCGCCAGAGATTTGGGCGCCGGAGAACTGAGAGTTTTTTTTGACATAATTTTTCCTTTAATTTTTCCGGCGATACTTTCGGGAATGTTCTTGGCTTTCGCAATGAGTTTTGACGACGTTATAATAAGCGTTTTTGTAACGGGAGTTGACAGCAACACCCTGCCGGTCGCCATATATTCGCAGATAAAAACCGGCGTAACTCCCAAAACGAACGCTTTGTGCGCGCTTATGTTTTGCGCCACGGTGTTTTTAAGTTTGGTTTCGGCAAGGGTTGCGCGCAAACGTTGAAAAGCTGTAAAAAACAAAATATGCGGCGATAAAACAAAATATTTATACGCCGCAAAAACAGGAGGAAGTAATGAAGAAAGCAGTATTGTTTGCAGTTGCGGTTTTGGTTTTAAGCGGCGCGATATTTACAAAAGCGCAGGCGGAAGGAAGGCACAAGTCAATTACGGTTTTTACGTGGGCGGGCGCTTTTGACAGCTCGGTGATTAAAGATTTTTACAAAAAGACCGGCTACAGAATAAATTACGTCAATTTTGATTTAGACGAAACGATGTATGCAAAACTTAAGGCGGCAAAAGGCGGCGACTACGACGTAATTATAGCAGACGACTATATTATAGAAACGGCTATAGCCGAAGGGCTGGTTGATAAGCTTGATAAATCAAAATTAAAAAATTACGGAAACATTAATCCTCTTTATCAGGGTCAGTTTTACGATAAAACCGACGAATATACTATCCCTTATGCCGCGGGCATTCTTTCAATAGTTTATGATCCGGCTCTTACGAAAGTTGATATTCAAGGGTATGGCGATCTGTGGGATCCGTCTTTAAAAAATAATGTGGGCATAGTCGGAGCTTTCCGCGATATAGACGGAGTGGCTTTAAAAACTTTAGGGTACAGTTTTAACGACGAAAACATAGAACATATTAAAGCCGCCGGAGAGAAACTTAAAGAGCTTGCTCCTAATATCCGTCTTATAAAAGACGACAATATGCAAGACGACCTTCTTTCCGGAGAAATTGCCGCGGGAATTATGTACACGTCGCAGGTAACTTTGGCTAAACTTGCAAAGCCGTCTTTAAAATTGGTTTTTCCTAAAGAGGGAATAGGGTTTGGCATTATGGCGGCTTTTATTCCCGTAAACGCGCCAAACAAAGAAGCGGCGCACGCTTTCTTAGACGTTCTTTTAGACGCGCAGAATGCAAAAAAGAATCTTGAATATATAGGATATTACAGCGCAAATACTGCCGCCGATCCGTTAATATCGCCAAAATATAAAGAGTTCTTAACGCTTCCCAAAGAGTTTTCGCAAGACCAGATGGAAATGATACAAAACATAAGTCCAGAAGCCGAAGCCGAACATCAAATAATATGGACAGAATTTAAAAAAGCAACCGGCCGCAAATAGGGCGCGTTCGCGCCTTTTATGGGTCATAAAGTAAAGACAATTTTTATATATCCCGCAGCTTACTGCGGGCAACAACTTAATAGTTTGGTAACAAAACAGCCGAAGGCTGAAAACAGACTACGTCTGACAGAATTTTTCAGCAAACATGGATCCGCTTTCGCGGGAATGACAAGCGCCGGCTGCCAATTCCATAAAAACAGCCGAAGGCTGTGTTTTTCAGTCTGTCATCCTCGCGAAAGCGGGGATCCATGTTTAATATTAATATAGTCTCTAACATTATTTCTTTTCAGACCACATCTGTTTTTATAAAACAGCCGAAAGCTGTCTGACAGAATTTTTCAGCAAACACGGATCCGCTTTCGCGGCAATGACAAGCGCCGGCTGCCAATCCCATAAAAACAGACGAAGTCTGTGTTTTTCAGTCTGTCATCCTCGCGAAAGCGGGGATCCATGTTTAATATTAATATAGTTTCTAACATTATTTCTTTTCAGACCACGTCTATTTTTATAAAACAGCCGAAGGCTGTCTGACAGAATTTTTCAGCAAACATGAATCCGCTTTCGCGGGAATGACAAACGCCGGCTGCCAATTCCATAAAAACAGACGAAGTCTGTAGTTAACCGCTTGTTTGTTTTGTCCGTTATATTAAAGGCGCGAACGCGCCCGCCCGCTCTAAAGGTAAATATATGCTTTCTGTAAGTAAGACGGCTTTTTTCTATTTATTCATTGCGATAATAAGCGAAGTGTTTGCGACAAGCGCTTTAAAATCGTGCGAAGGGTTTACTAAACTGCGGCCTTCTTTGGCGGTAATTTTAGGATACACGCTGTCTTTTTGGTTTTTTGCCAAAAGTTTAAAAGGCATTTCTTTAGGCATGGCTTATGCCATATGGGCGGGCGCCGGCGCGTCTTTGATAGTAATAGTAGGCTGGGCTTTTTATAAACAGCCCATGAGCGCAGCTTCGCTTTTAGGAATATTATTGGTGATAGCAGGAATAATTATTATGAAAATAGGATAGACGGAAAATAAAATTTACAGTTATGAAACCTACTTCGATCGGCATAGCCGATTTTTACAAACTTAAAAATAAGTCCGACAAAAATTTTGTCTTTTTGAAAAATTTTAAAGGATACCAGCAGACGACAAATTACACTTGCGGCATTGCGGCCGTCATGTCTGTTTTGCATTATTACGGGAAACTTAAAAAAAGGCAGTTAAACCATAAAACAGAATTAAAGTTAGCTAAAGAAATGCATACTTCCAAAAAGCACGGAACAACTCCGCAACAAATAAGCGGCTGGCTTAAATCGGCGGGCTTTAAAGTTAAAAATGCAAAAAACGGAAACTTAAGAACCTTAAGGGCAAACATCAAAAAAGGAATTCCCGTGATAGTAGAATGGATTGATTGGGGCGGACATTGGGCTGTATTATGCGGCTATCACAAACGTTTTCAAAAAAATAAAAGAATAGTTGAAACGCTTTTTCTGGCAGATCCTGCGGTTCAGTGGTACTCTACAAACAATCCGGACGGCATTTCTTCAGTTTCATCGTTGCGCTTTAAGTTTATGTGGTTTGACGCCCAACATTTTTCTCCGGGAAAACTTATAAGAAACATCTATATAACTGTAGAAAAAAAAGATTAAAAAATTTTGAAAAGCAATATTAACAAACCAGACTTCGTCTGTTTTATGGAACACAGCCCGCGTCTGTTTTGTTTGTGTCTGTCATTCCCATGAATGGGACGCAGACAGCGTCTGTTTTGTTCGCGCCTGTCATTCCCATGAAAATGGGACAGGCTTCGCCTGTTTTATGGGACACAGACAGCGTCTGTTTTTGTGTCTGTCATTCCCATGAAAATGGGAATCCATTTTTAATATTAATATAGCTTCTAACATTATTTCTTTTTAAAGACGCAATGTAAAAAAAATTTTTAGTAAACGTGGATTCCCGTTTTCACGGGAATGACAAACTAAAAACGATATGTAAAAATATTTTTTTAGTAAACGTGGATTCCCGCTTTCGCGGGACAGGCTTCACTTGTTTTATGGGACGCAGACAGTGTCTGTTTTGTTCGCGCCTGTCGTCATTCCCATGAAAATGGGACAGGCTTCGCCTGTTTTATTGGACACAGACAGCGTCTGTTTTTGTGTCTGTCATTCCCATGAAAATGGGAATCCATTTTTAATATTAATATAGCCTCTAACATTATTTCTTTTTAAAGACGCAATGTAAAAAAAAATTTTAGTAAACGTGGATTCCCGTTTTCACGGGAATGACAAACTAAAAACGATATGTAAAAATATTTTTTTAGCAAACTTGGATTCCCACCCGATAAAGACACTCGAGCGCAGGCTGCTTAGAAAGAAAAAATATTAAAAACGCGGGAATGACAAAAAAACAGAATGGGAAAAACAAAACAGATTCGTTCAAACCGTCGTTCATAAAACAGGCGCAGCCTGTCCCATAAAACAGACGAAGTCTGAGGCTACAGTCCTATGAAAAAAGGTTTCTTAATATTTTTGGCTTTAAGTTTTACGCTGTCGGCGTCTGCCTGCGCTGATAAAAAAGGGCGGCAGG
Source organism: Endomicrobium sp. (assembly GCA_031273645.1). Classification (GTDB taxonomy): domain Bacteria; phylum Elusimicrobiota; class Endomicrobiia; order Endomicrobiales; family Endomicrobiaceae; genus JAISLV01. Next base: position 1,266 of record JAISRM010000117.1, on the reverse strand, counting down.
AAGAATATCAAAAGAAGTTTCCTCTTGGTAAAACAAAAATCAGAGCGCTGTCTGAAACTTCTTCTGCGGTTTGCGGCAGTCCGATTTTTATCGCCTATGAAAAAGGTTTTTTTGCCGAAGAAGGCATAGACGTCGAGCTGGTAGCCGGAGACGACAAAGTTACAAAAGCCGGCCTTCAAAATAATGAGTTTCCCATTGCCTCTGAGGATTTTGGATACCTTATAAACATTTATCAGGGGCTTGATATTAAAGTTATAGCCGGCGCTCATAAAGGCTGCATAAAACTTTTAGCCGCTCCGGATTCTCCGTATAATTCTGCAGCCGATCTTAAACAAATTAAAGGCAGAAAAATAAAAATAGCTGTTTGCCAAGCTTCCGGCAAAGCCGTCTCCGTCGGAGCCAATCATATTTTTGCAAGCATAGTTTTAAAGAGAACCGGCATAGATTTAAAAGACGTCGAATGGTTTGTATTGCCTGCAGACAGTTATGATTTCAGGCATGAAAATAATATAGACGCTTTTGTTTTGCGCGACATTTCTGCAGTTTTAGCGGTTAAAAAAGAAGGCTATAAATTGTTAAGCGATCAATTTTCCGATTCGGATTTAAATAACGCATACTGCTGCTTTTTGTACGCTCCGTCCAAACTTGTTAAAGAAAAACCAAAACTTATAAAAGGTTTGCTAAAAGCTTACCGCAAGGCAGCAAACTATATTGCGGATAATCCCCAAAAAGCCGCCGAACTTGATATAGATAAAAAATACGTATCTGCAGATCAAAAAGAAATTATAGGAGACTTGCTTATTTCATACGATTACGGCGACGGACATAACAACGGCAAAAAAGCTCGCAGCGCAAAAGACGATTTGATTTTTTACGTTGAAGAAATTAAAGCCTTAGGCTATTTGCCGGCAAGTTTAAACACAAAAGAATTTGTTGAAAAAGCATATTTTGACAATACACGCTAATTGCCGCCACAGACTTCGCCTGCAGACTGCGTCTGTTTTATGGAATACAAGAGTCTGTTTTATCAATCGTTTTTTCAAGGTCTGTTTTGTTTGTTGTTTGTCATTCCCATGAAAATGGGAACAGACTTCGTCTGTTTTTATGAAACATAGCCAGTGTCTGTTTTGTTTGTTGTTTTTAGTTTGTCATTCCCATGAAAATGGAACAGACTTCGTCTGTTTTTATGAAACACAGCCAGTGTCTGTTTTGTTTGTTGTTTTTAGTTTGTCATTCCCATGAAAATGGGAATCCACTTTTAATATT
>JAISRM010000106.1 GCA_031273645.1 Endomicrobium sp. | reverse complement strand
TATTTTTCATATCGGCGCAAATTTTTCCTATCTGAACCGTATAAGACATTATGCTTATCCCGAATTTTTTTAACATTTCTTTGCATACCGCTCCGGCAGCCACTCTTGCGGCCGTCTCTCTTGCGGAAGCCCTTTCAAGAACGTCTCTGAAATCTCTTACTCCGTATTTCATAAGACCGGGCAAATCGGCGTGTCCCGGACGCGGTTTTAAAAGAATTTTTCCGTCTATATCGACAGAAATGGGAGACATTACGTTAGTCCAATTTTCCCAGTCTCTGTTGGTGATGTAAACCGATATGGGAGAGCCGAGCGTTCTTGCATGCCTTAGCCCGGAAAGGACTCTTGCGTAATCGGTTTCAATTTTCATTCTCTGTCCCCTGCCAAAACCTTTTTGCCTTCTGGCAAGTTCAACGTCAATATCTTCGGAATTGACGTTTAATCCGGCGGGTATTCCCTCAAGTATTACTATCACGCTTCTTCCGTGAGATTCGCCCGCAGTCACAAACCTGATGCTCATATTGTTTCGTCTCCTTACAGACTTCGTCTGTTTTATGGAACACAACGCAGACTATCTCTCCGTTGGTAACGCGCGGCTTGTTGTAGAGAAAGTTTATTTCAACGATATACATTATATTATAAAATAAAAAAAATTACTAACAGATAGGACATGACAGGGCGGACAGGCGAATTGATAATTGCTGAATTGATATGCGTAATAATTCTCATCTGTACATTTTCTTATTTCCGGCGCGCTTTTGTCCTGAGGATGCATAAAAATTGCAACTGCTGGGGCTTCTGCGCCAAGCAAGCTTTCTTTATGATTGCCGATTATTTTAACATTTTCTTTCTTCCTTCTTTGCCGTATAGAATACGGTTTTGCAATTATTTTTCTTGGTATAATAATTTATAAGCGTATTTTTTTAATTTCTATTGCAATTCCTATTTTCATAAATGATGCCCTGCCTTTCTAAATATTCTTTTATTTTATACCTTGCGCTGTCTATACTAATTTCATCACCAGCTATATTACGGATACTAAAATATGATTTTTATGTCTTTTTTATAGTCCTGCAATGTTGTGTTTATGGTTGCAGTCCAGCCGTCTATATAAATTCTACCGTCATATACGGCTTGGGCAAATATCTTTTTGTTGTCTTCTGTGTCAAATTTATCTGAGTTTACAATGTAATAGTTTTTGCTGTTTCCATTTTCACACAGATACATACAATCTTTGATTATTTCTTCTGGTTGAATTGCAGGGTTATCAATGCCCACTTTAAAAAGCATATTTTAAATGCGGTCAAGCGGGGTAAGTTCTTTATTGTCAAAAAGTTCAGCTTGATTGTCTGCATTAAGCGTTAAATGCGGGCTTTGGGTTAAATCAAAGACTTTGTAGCCTATATCTATGTCTTTTCCCGTTTCCGCTTTTATTTTATTGCCTGCTCTGTTTAATCTTTCGCAAGTTATAGAAGATATTACGGGCGGAAGATGGTTGTCTTCACAAAACTTATATGCGGGTTTATCTTCTTTTATAGGCTCGTCTATTTGGCAAAGTATAAACTTGCGATTGCCGCCATCTTCTGCGTTTAATTCCATTACGGCGTGTCCCGTTGTTCCACTACCGGCAAAAAAATCAAGGATTGTGGAAGTTTTAGAAGTTGCCAATTCTAAAACTCTTTTAATCGTAAAAACTGATTTAGGGTAAGGAAAAGAACTTTCGCCAAATAGTTCTTTAAGCGCTTCCGTTCCTCTTTCATTAACAAATTCTTTATCGTCCCAAATACTTCTTTGCATTTTTGTGGTTTTTCTATATTTTTGCACTACCATATAACCACCATTTTGATTTTCTTTACCAAAGATTTCTTTGTTTAGATTTTGCCTTGATTTTTCTTCTTTTCCCCACCTCCAAACCGTTTGTATTCCTTGTGATTTTGCAGGCATAACTTCAATAAAGCCATCTTTTGCTTCAAGTGCAATTTCCAATAAACTATTTTTGTCTTTATTGTTTGGATTTACAAAAAATGGATAGCATAAATTCGGACGATTTTTATCATTAAACTTAACATTTCTGTTTCTCAATTCCATTAAATTGAAACCACCAATTTCATCTTCATATTGAAATTTTTTATCTTGTTCTTCAATGAGATTAAGTTCATCTTCTCCACTTTTTGCATAAATCAAAATATATTCGTGCTGTTTTGCAATTCCGCCATAATCACGACCACCACGATTATTTACCAAAATAGAATTACTTACAAAGTTATTTTCACCGAAAATATCATCACATAATAATTTTAAGTTTGCCTGTTCGTTATCATCAATACTTATAAAAATAACTCCGTCATCGCTTAATAAATCTCTTGCAAGCATTAAACGAGGATACATAAACGAAAGCCAGCCGTTATGGCTCTTTTTGCTTTTGAAACTAAATTCCAATCTTTCCATATCTGTTTCTGTTATGTTTGCAAGCCCTAAAACTTCCGCTTCTTCTTTGTTAAATTTATCGGGATAAACAAAACTTTCGCTGTCTGTATTATAAGGCGGGTCTATGTAAATACATTTTATTTGCCCGCTGTAATGGCTTTTTAAAAGTTTTAAAGCGTCTAAATTGTCGCCTTTTATTACCATATTTTGCGTTTTGTCAAAATCTCTTGAAAAAGCATTGTTTATCTTTAACGCTTTATCAGTTTTTTGCGCATATTTGGCTTTGGCAACATTTCTGCCTATAAAGTTTAAACCGTAGCCGTTTACTTTATCGTCAACGGGTAATCCTGCCGCTGATTTTAGTTCAGTAAGATTTATTTCGTCATCTTTAATAACGGAAGGGTAGTTTTGTTGTAGAAAAGATAAAAGAGCGTTCCCTTTTTCTTCTTTTATAACGTTAAAGCCTTGTTGTATAAATTCTTCTTTTGTCATAGTTATCCCTCTATCGCCTTTTGTATAAGGCTTGCAAGCTGTGTGCGGTTAATGCGTTTTTCATACATAACCGCTATATTATTATCTTTAAATTTGTCGTTTATTTTATTAAAGAATTTTTCGGCAAAATCAATTTTACCTTGTTCGTCTTGCGGTATTTTTTGCGCTGTGTCGTAGCCTTTACTTTCCACCACTAAAAACACTTTTTTATTTTCATTGGTTTCTATGGCATAGCAAAAATCAGGATTATATTTGCCAAGCGGGGTATTTATTTCCAACTTTGGCATTTTGCCGAAGATTTTTATGTTTGCGTCTTTTGCGTCTGTTAGTATAATATCCCGCTCAAAAACGCTGTCGTATTCCAAAATATCCTCAAAAATCCATTCTTCTTTAAGATTGAAATTTGCCGGCAACTCTTCCTGCGTTGAGCCTAAAGAACCTGCGGGCAAAACTTTTTTAAATTTGCCTTTTCCGTCATACATAACGCCTATATTAGATATTTTACCGTCAATACCAAAATAATTGATATTTGCCTTTATATCGCCTATTAAATGCTTTTTGATAATAGCCGCCATTTCTTTTTGCGCTTGCGCGGTATCATTTTTTAGCGCGTTTTGTTTAAACTCTTTTGAAAGCGCGTTTATAACTTTTGCTATAAAAGAAACGGGGGTTTTTGTATCGCTTGCCAACTCTTCAACAAGGCGTAAATAATCTATTTTACATTCGTAAGCGGTAGCGTTTACTTGCGTTGCCGTAATGGCATTAAGGCCGCTTCCAAGTTGATTAGCATTTATAGTCGCTTTTTTGTGTTGCAAAAAGATTTGCTGTATATCAAGTTTGTTAATATCCTGCGCTATGGCGTTTATTAGTTTTATTTCATTTTCTTCTGTTAAACTGTCAATGAAGTACAGAGAGTTTTGATTAATCTTTTCCCATAACGCTTTAAATTCTTGATAGTGTTTATCTTTTATACGTATTTGCTTTTTCTTTTTAGTTTTACTTGCGTCTTTGACATATTTGGTTATGTCTGTAAATAAATCTTCTATCGCTTTAATATGGTCTATTGTAAGTGAGTCGGGAATACTTGCGGGTTTATCCTTAAAAGCCTGCAATTTTTTTGCGTAAGAAGCGGATTTTTCAAAAACCTCACTGCCTTGCTCGTCTAATGATTTTAAAGCAATCAGTTTTTTATCTTTCATAAAATCAATAATTTTTATGACAGTTACATCTTCAAAATTATTCTTTTCTTTAATGGTTTTTATTAAATCTTGCCTTGTAAAAGTATCATTAAGCAAATAGGACTTTTTAAGTATTTCATTTTGTATGGCTTCCACGAAACCGGCTTCTTGACTAGAAACTATAACATCAAGATTATTAACCGCCCAAAATTCTTCTTGGTTATCGTTAAATTGACTTATATTTTGTCTTTGCAGGTGTTGGTTTACGCATATCCTAAGCCCGCGCCCTATTTGCTGAAGTTTGGAAGTTTCAGAACCGTAATTTGAAAGTTTGCAGATAGTAAAAACATTAGGATTATCCCAGCCTTCCTGCAATGCCCAAATGGAAAATATAAAACGGGTGGAGCTTTCAAAAGATAATAATTTCTTCTTGTCTTTTAGAATTTCATCAACACCCTGCTTTATTTGTTCGTCTTTATTACCTTTATCGCCGGAAAAATAACCTTTATGGACGTGAAGTTGCCCATTATCATTAAAATCTTTATTAAGATATTCTAAATAATTTTTATACTCAGGATTATTTTTTAGTTCTTCTATTTTTGCTTTTCTTGCCTTTTTATATTCTTCTTCAAAAATGATTTTTACAACGGGGTTTTGCGTATCTCTAAACTGCGCAATGTGTTCTATAAAAAATAAGGATAGGGCTTTTATGCCCTTGTTGAAAAGTTCCGCTTCTTTGGCAAGATGTATTTTTATGGTATCAGCAATCATTATTCTAATTGCCTCATCAGTCAGTTTATAATCTGTTTGCGCTTTTATGATTTCACCGCCGCTTAAAACTATGCTGTCTTTATTGATTTTTGTTATAAGTTTACCGTTAAAAATATCGCCGGATTTTAAATAAGAAACCTGTGTAAATTGCCCATTTTCAAAATTATTAACTTTAGCCTTTTTATTTTCTATTTCAACCAGCGTTTGCCGCGCGGTTATAATGTCCTGCGTATGCACGGTAATTTGTTTTACAAGACTTTGTTTGAATGCTGATATACTGTCAAGAATATAAGCAATATTAGAAAGCGGGTTTGTATCGCCTTTTCTTGATATTGGAGGGAATGTTGCCCCGAAACGCAGATAATAATTATTAAATC
>JAISRM010000101.1 GCA_031273645.1 Endomicrobium sp. | reverse complement strand
CTTTAGATATAGCCGCTAAAAAAGCAAAACAGTATAAAAAATATCAGGAAGAACTTGCCAAATACGAAGTCGCCGCTTTGGTGCAGCATATAACTTACGGCGATGCGCAAATAAACCGTTTAAAACAGGAATTAGATCCCAAGATAAAAGATTTTGAAATAAGCAATACGACGGTATCCCGCATTGACGCCGACATTCAGGATATGCGTTTGACTCTTGATGAAAAAAACGAACGTTATGTAAATCTCAACAAGGATTTAGGCGAGATAAAGGCGCAGATAGGCATTTGCGATCAGATTATTAAAAACAGCGCTCAGAGAGAGTCTGAAATACGCGTCGAGCAGGAAAGGCTTTCCGTCGAGCTTAGCGTTAACCGCGATAAAGTTTCCCAATACGAAATTCAGCTTAATTCCATAGATACCGACGACGGCTCTCTTGCGGCCGAAACCGATTCCCTTGAAAAAATATACAGGCGACATGAACAGAGTTACAACTTAATAAAATCAAAAATTCTTGAAGCTGAGTTAAGGGAAAATGAAATACGCGCCAAGATTTCCGATCTTGAAAACGAAAAAGAAAACCAAATTAATTTAAAGGCCGAGCTTTCGGAAGCGAAAATACATTTAGACGCCGAAAGCGCGTCTTTGCAAAGAATTATATCAAGGCTTGAAAGCGACATAGAACCTTCAAATGCCGAAATAGCAAATATTGAAGCCGAACTTTTGCAGGCTAAAGAATCTTTGACCGCGCTTGAATCTAAAAAAGAAGAAATCAATAAAACCGTCGTTGAAAACGAAGCTAAGGCGGACGTTCTTGAAAATAAAATGTCTGAGCTTAGAGAAAATCTTGCCTCAACGCAATCAAGAATAGAAACTTTACAAGAATTTGACCAAAGCGACCCGATACGCTCTTCAATTAGAGCCGTTTTAAATCTCGGAGATATCGCAAGAGGTCCCGTAAGCAGTCTTATAGACGCAGATTCCGATAAAGATGAAATTATAGCTGCGGCTTTCGGCGATAAACTTAATTATCTTGTGTGCGAAACTTCCGAAAAAGCGGAATATGCCATAAAATTTCTTGAGGACAACGGTTTAAGCAGGCTGTCTTTTATAGTGGCCGGCAAAATTTCCGATAACAGTTTGTCTTCTCCGGTAGGTCTGCCGATAGGCTTTAGCGAACTTATAAAATATTTAAAATACGACGCCAGAGACGAGAAAATAATCCGCTATTTGTGCGCAAATACGATAGTTTCGGGAAATAAAATTTACGGAAACGTCATTTTAAGCGGCGGCGGAAAAAATATTTCCGAAAAGCCCGTCTTAATTGAAGATCATATAAAAAAACTTACTCAAAAAGCGCAAGAAATAAAATCGCAGATTTCTTCGGTTCAAGCCGAAATTGAAGCTATTGAAGATTTTAGCGTCGATTCAAAACTTGAAAAAGAAAAGTTCGGTTTTGACGCCGTAAGAATTAAAACTCAGATTGAAAGCAGAAACGCAAGCATTGAAGAAAAAAGAAACGATATTAAAAACGCGGTTGAAGAAATAAACAAACATAAAGAAGAATATGCGGCAAAAATTTCCGAGCTTTCGTCTTTTGGCGAAAAAATTTCGGTTTTTGATTCTGCTCTTTCGGGAATTGAAGATGAAGAAAACCGGCTTTACGAAGAGCTTAAAATTATTGAAGAAAATATAATTTCAGTAAGGCGCGAAGAAGAAGTTACGGCTCCGCTGATGATGGAGGCAAGGAGTGCGTGGGATAAAAAAGCAAGCGAGATGGAAAATAAGCAAAAAGGCCGGCTCTACATTCTTGACAACATAGAAAACGTAAAAGGGCAAATAGAATACGCGGTAAATAAAATTGCGGAAAACGAATCAAAACTGTCGGAGCTTTTGACGTCGCAGGAATCCGAAGCGGTAAAAATACAGCAGCTCTACGAACAGCAGGCGCAAAAAGAAGCCGAGCTTCAGGTTTGTTTTTCAGATAAACAAAATCTTCAGGAATCTATAGACGAAAAAGGCGATATGCTCCATGAAATGCGCGCAAAAGCCGACGCTTTAAACAGCGAAATGGGCTCTATGCAGGTTGACTTGAAAAATTTTGAATACCAGAAAAGCGATTTAGAAAACAGGCTTACAGAAACTTACGGCAAGACTTACGAAGAGCTTAAGAACGAGTTTGACGGGGTTGAAGTAAACCACGAAGAAATAAATAAAATAAAAAGAAAGATGGAGTCGCTCGGATCCGTTAATCTTGCCGCGCAGGAAGAGTATGACGCGCTTGAACAAAGATATAATTTTCTTCTTACTCAGCAGCAGGATTTGCTTAAAGCAAAAGACGATCTGCGCGAAGTAATAAAAAAGATAAACCAATCTACGATAGAAAATTTTAAGAAAACTTTCGACGTCGTAAGAGAGAATTTTAAAGAGCTGTACCGCAAGCTTTTCGGCGGCGGAGAGGCCGATTTAATACTTACCGACGAAAACAATCTTTTAGAAAGCGGCGTTGATATTTTTGCCCAGCCTCCCGGAAAAAAACTGCAAAGCATTTCGCTTTATTCGGGAGGGGAAAAAGCGCTTACGGCCGTAGCTTTGCTTTTTGCATTTTTTATGGTTAAGCCTTCGCCTTTTTGCATACTTGACGAAGTTGACGCTCCTCTTGACGACGCCAATATCGGAAGATATATCGCTATGATAAAAGATTTTTCGTCAAAGACGCAGTTTCTTGTCGTAACTCATAATAAGCGCACAATGGAAATGGCCGATATTCTTTACGGCGTTACTATGGAAGAACACGGAATTTCAAAAATAATATCCGTGAGAATGAACAAGCAGGAAGCCGAACCCGCATAAAACAGACTTCGTCTGCAGGCTGCGCCTGTTTTATGGGAAGACATGCTGCGTCTGAGTTGTCATTCCCATTCTGTTTTTTTTGTCATTCCCGCGAAAGCGGCAGACTTCGTCTGTTTTATGCAGGTTAACAAAACAAGCGCAGCTTGTCATTCCTGCGTTTTTAATATTTGTTCTTCCTAAGCAACCTGCGCCCGAATGTTTTTATCGGGTGGGAATACACGTTTAAAAAATCATTTAACCTCTGATACCGCGCAGCTTGCTGCGCGGAGGTTCATTTTAATGTTTGCCGTCGTTTCAACCAACGGTCTCAAAAAAGGCGTTTACTAATGCTTAAAATAAGCCTGCTTAAATGCGACGATTATAATAAAGTTTACAGCGCCGTTAATGAGGCTGTAGAGCTCATAGGCGGCATAGATTCTTTTATAAGACCCGGCGAAAAGGTTTTAATAAAACCTAATTTGTTAAGCCCTAAAGAGCCGGAAAAAGCAGTAACGACGCATCCTGCGATAGTTAAAGCGGTAATAAAACTTGTTAAAAAAGCTGAAGCCGTTCCTATTGTCGGCGACAGCCCCGGCGGCGCCATAAGAGATATAAAACATCTGTGGAAAAAGACCGGAATGCAAGCCGTATGCGAAGAAGAAAACGTCGAGCTTGTTAATTTTGAGGCCGTCGGTTCAAAGGGTTTTGACATTAACGACGAAAACGTCAGAACGGTCAATTTCTCAAACGCGGTTTTAGACTGCGACGCAATAATAAACCTTCCAAAATTAAAAACTCATTCTCTAATGTCTTTTACGGCCGGAGTAAAAAATCTTTACGGCTGCGTTCCCGGCATAATGAAAGTTGAATATCACAAGTACGCTTCAAAAAATAAAGATTTCGCCGACTTGCTTGCAAATATTTACGATTTTCTAAAACATAAAATCAGGTTTACTCTTATCGACGGTATTCTTGCTATGGAAGGAAACGGACCCGGAAACGGAGACGTAAGAAAACTTGATCTTATCGCGGCTTGCGCCGACGCGCCTCTTTTAGACGCATATCTTTTGCATATTTTAAAATCTGATATTTCGTCAAATTATGTGTTGAAAAGTTTGAACGTTACCGCCGAAGCGATCAATAAAGCCGAAATAATAGGCAGCAGCCTTAGCGAGTTTTCCCTCGACGATTTTAAATTTCCGGCTTTAAGAAAGCTTGACATTGTTCCCAAACCCATAGTAAAACTTCTTGGAAAATTCTTATGGGTAAAAGCAAAAATAGACGAAAAATCTTGTAAAAAATGCATGCTTTGCGCAAAGTCGTGTCCGGCTTCGGCGATAAATAAAAAAAACGCAAATTCCTTCCCCGAAGTTGACGAATCAAAATGCATAAGCTGTTTTTGCTGCCATGAACTCTGTCCGTACAAGTCCGTCGGATTTCACAAAAGCCTGCTTGCTAAAATATTCATAAAAGAAGACTGACATAAACATGAAAAAGAGAAGCAAAATTCAGGATTACGCGGAATATTTGGCTTTGAAAGCTATAATGTTCTTCATATATTTGTTTCCGCTAAAAGCCGCTCAGATCGTCGGAGAGTTTGGCGCGGTTTTTGCCTATTACGTTATTCCCTTTAGAAAAAAACACGTAATTGAAATGCTTACGCTTTCTTTTCCTGAAAAAACTCCGTCTCAAATCAGGATTATTGCAAAAAACGTTTATAAAAATTTCTTCAAAACGATGATAGAAATAATGTTTTTTCCAAAGACGGATTCGCAGGCAATAAAAAACATGATGACTATAGAAAACGAACATCTTATTGAACAAGCGCATAAAGGCGCAAAAGGCGCTATTTTGATGTCGGCGCATTTTGGCAATTGGGAGCTTACGGCTCTTTCTTTTTCGCAGAGGTATCCTATGTCGGTAGTCGTAGCTAAACAGTCAAACGGGCTTATAGACGCAATGATGGACAAAATAAGAACAACGCGCGGTTTTAACACGATATGCAGGGACAATATGGCTTACAAAGGAGTTTTAAAAGCGTTAAAGAGAAACGAATTTGTCGCCGTTCTTTCAGACCAAGACGGAGGCAGGCAAGGGGTGTTTGTTGAGTTTTTCGGAAGGCCGGCTTCCGTTCCAAAAGGAGCGGCTTTGTTTGCTCTAAGAGCGGGATGTCCCATAATAACGGCTTTCGGCGTAAGACAGCCCGACGCGACGATAAAAGTTTATCTCGATGAAATTCCTTTGCCAAATACGGGCGATCCGGAAAAAGACGTTGAAATAATATGCGTCGAGTATTCAAAAAAACTTGAGCAAGCCGTAAGGCTGCACCCAGAGCATTGGTTTTGGTTTCACCGCAAATGGAAAACCCGCCCCAAGTAAAAACTGCCAACTTTTTTAATGTCTTTTTATCCCTAACGCCCTATGTCTGTTTTGTTTGTGCCTGTCCCTGTCCCATGAAAACGGGAATCCATGTTTAATATTAATAATAGTTTCTAACATTATTTCTTTTAAAGACGAAATGTAAAAAGAATTTTTTAGCAAACATGGATTCCCGCTTTCGCGGGAATGACAAACTAAAAACGCGATGTAAAAATAATTTTTTAGTAAACATGGATTCCCACCCGATAAAAACATTCGGGCGCAGGCTGCTTAGGAAGAACAAATATTAAAAACGCGGGAATGACAAAAACACAGACGAAGTCTGTCATTCCCATGAAAATGGGAATACATGTTTAATATTAATATAGTTGTTAACATTGTTTCTTTTAGAGACGAAATGTAAAAAGAATTTTTTAGTAAAAATGGATTCCCACCCGATAAAAACATTCGGGCGCAGGCTGCTTAGGAAGAAAAAATATTAAAAACGCGGGAATGACAAAAACACAGACGAAGTCTGTCCCATGAAAATGGGAATCCATGTTTAATATTAATAAAGCTTCTAACATTATTTCTTTTCAGCCAGCGTCTGTTTTGTTGTGTCTGTCATTCCCATGAAAATGGGAATCCATGTTTAATATT
>JAISRM010000087.1 GCA_031273645.1 Endomicrobium sp. | reverse complement strand
GGCTTCTTCAAGGCTTCTGTCAAAACCCGATAAACGCGCCTGCACGGTAAAAACCACAAACGGTATGCTGAAAGTGGCGTGCGCTATAATAAGGCTTATAAACCCCAGCGGCACGCGCGCCAAAGCAAAAGAAGACAAAAGCGAAATTCCCAAAACTATTTCCGGAATTACCACCGGCACGTATAATAGAGCGTCGATAACGCCTTTGCCTTTAAATTTGTAACGAAACATCGCTACGGCAGTAAGCGTTCCGATAATCACCGCTATAAAAGTGCTTACAGAGGCTACTGTGAGCGTAGTTAAAAACGAATTTATAAGAGCGTCGTTAGAAAACATTTCGCCGTACCATTTTAAAGTAAAATGTTCAAAGGATATATTGCGTTTTGACGAGTTGAAAGAAAACAAAATCACAATTGCTATCGGCGCGTATAAAAAAACGAAAACGCCCGCGCCGAAAGCGCGCGACAATGTTTTTTCTATAAAAGATGACGTTTGCGGCAATTTGTTTTTCATTTTAATTTTTTTATTCAAATGCGCCATAGGAGCGCCGGCTGTTTTTATACGGCTCCCAGCTCGTCTATTTTCCCGCCGGATTTTGTATATATCTTCACCAAAATCAAAGTCGCCGCTATCAGCATTATTGACAAAGCCGCCCCGAAAGGCCAGTTATAAGCCGATTTAAATTGTCTGGATATAAGATTTCCTATTATTTGATTATTGCCGCCGCCCATTAAATCTGCGACGAAAAAATATCCCAGAGAAGGTATAAACACCATAATAGAACCGGCAAAAATCCCCGGCGCCGTAAGCGGAAGCATAATGTGCCTGAAAGTTTTAACTATGCCCGCGCCCAAATCTTTTGAAGCTTCTATAAGATTTTTATCAAGTTTTTCTATAACGGTCAGAACCGGCAAAACCATAAAAGGCAAAAGCGTATAAACCATTCCGATTACAACCGCCCCTTGCGTAAACATAATTTCAAGCGGATCGTTTATTATTCCTGTCCATAAAAGAAACTCGTTTAAATATCCGTTCCTGCCTAAAATTGTGCGCCAGCCGTAAAGCCTTATAAGCGAGTTCGTCCAAAAAGGCAGCAAAAGCCCTATCATCATAAGCGTTTTTCTAAAAGGCGTCGTCTTAGACATTATCAGCGCAAAAGGATAAGCGATCAAAATACAAAACGCAGTGGTAAGGGAAGCTGCGACGATAGAATTATAATATATGCTTAAAACGTCGGGGTTAAAAAGTTTTGCGTAGTTTTTTAAAGTAAAACTAAATACTATCTGATGCGTCGGGCTTACCGAACAAAAACTTATTACAAAAACATAGGCTAAGGGAAGCGCTATAAGCAAAATAAGCCACGCCGTTACGGGAGAGATCATGGCGATAAGCGGAACAGTTTTTTTATGAAAATCCGGATTTTTGAAAAAAAGCATTTTTTACCTTCTTTTGCCTCAGCCGTTAATTTTTAGCTCTTCATTATATTTTATATCTTCAAGATATTTAAAAATTTTATTTGAAAGAGCCGGTATCATAACGCAGTCTTTTACGTCCCAATAAATATGCTGCATTGTTCCCGCTTGCGGAGCAGGTTGACCTATTTGCGTATTTATTTTTACGGCTTGCCCGTTTGTTAAAATAATTATGCTTTTGATAACGTTGCCCAGAAAAACGCTTTCTTTTACAAAACCGCAAAGGCTAAAACCTTCCACAGGAACTGCCGAAAACAGCGTTTTTTCAGGACGCACGCAAACGTATAAAAGTTCTTCGCGCTCAAAATCTTCGGCTTTGCCCAGAAGTTCGCCGGCTTCGGAATACAATTGCGCAGATATTTCGTTCTCGTCTTGGACTACGGCTTCAAACAAATTAGATTCTCCTATAAAATCGGCTATAAACTTTGTGGCCGGCTCGTCGTAAATTTTTTGCGGAGCGTCGCATTGTTCCAACACCCCTTTGTTCATTACGGCTATGCGGTCGCTCATCGTTAAAGCTTCTTCCTGATCGTGCGTTACAAAAACAAAAGTTATGCCGAGCTTTTTTTGCAGGCTTTTAAGTTCCATTTGCATTTGTTTGCGCAGTTTCATATCAAGCGCGCCAAGCGGCTCGTCTAAAAGCAAGACTTTAGGGTTATTGATAATAGCGCGCGCTATTGCGACTCTTTGCTTTTGTCCTCCCGAAAGCTGAGCCGGATAGCGCTTTTCAAAACCTTCAAGACGGACTATTGAAATTGCATGGGCCGTTCTTTCTTTTATTTCGTCTTTTGGAACTTTTTTCATTCTTAAACCGTAAGTTACATTGTCGTAAACCGTCATATGCGGAAACAAAGCGTAATTTTGAAACACCGTGTTTATGTTTCTCTCAAAAGGCTCTTTGTTTACCGAATTTTCTCCTTCTATCAGCACGACGCCGTCTGTCGGACGTTCAAAACCGGCTATCATTCGCAAAAGAGTGGTTTTTCCGCAGCCCGACGGACCTAAAATTGAAAGGAACTCTTTTTCGTATATGACGAGATTTAAATCTTTCACTATATGATTATCGCCGTAAAATTTATTTACGTTGATAATTTCAACTATAGGTTTTGCATTTTCTTGCATATGTCCCTCTTTAAAACAGACGAATTTAAAACAGACGAAGTCTGCTCTTTTAAATCAAACTGCAAAAAGGCTAAAAACAAAACATGTCCCATAAAACAGACGAAGTCTG
>JAISRM010000024.1 GCA_031273645.1 Endomicrobium sp. | reverse complement strand
TTTGGAGAAACAACGTACTTTTAGATGTTCAAATTGTTAAAAATACTTTGCTTAAAGGCGTTCATTTTTAATCCTTATTTATTTAAAACCAGTGTTTTTGGAAGTTCAAAAACACTGGTCACCATAGTCCACTTTTAACTTTGTAATAGTCCGATTTTAACTTTGGATTAACAAGGACTTCATATGAAAAAAACGAATGAATGGAACGGCAAACTTGTAAAGTTTCTTTGGGACGCTTATCAACAAACGAGAAGTATATATCGCGCTAAGGATATGGCTGTCAGCAAAGGATTTGACAGACAAGAAGTGGAAGAATACGTAGAAGATTTAAAGTATTCGCTTACTAACCGCAAAAACAATGTCAAAGGAGTATCTATGAAAAAGAATGATGATTACGGCTCTAAATCTTATTATGGCAAAATTGTAGAGTTAAAAAATTCACGCAAAGCGGAAGAAACAGTGCGTTATAAAGGTTATGAGATTGGAATAACAGAAAACGACGACGGAACTTTTTATATTCAAATTTACGGGGTAGGCGACTTGTCGGACGATTACAAGAATAAATCAAGAGGCATAGCGGACGCTAAAAAAGAGATAGACGAGACAATAAAAGACCTGTCTAACTCAAAAGGAAAATCCTACTATGCAAAAATTGCAGATATTAAGAATGGGGAATAAAATGGCTAAAAAACTTTTAGAAAAAGAGAACGCCAAGCAAGAACCTAAAGTTTATTTTTGTAAACACATAACGGCGGGAATTTGCCGTTATAACGAAGGCGACGTATTAATAACGGACGATACGCTAAAGAAAATGAACGCGACATTTTCGGGCAAACCCGTATATGTGGAACATCAGAAAGTGAATCTTGAAAATATACAAGAAGAAGCCGACGGTTACGTTATTAAAAGTTTTTATATGCCGGAAGACGCTTCGTATTGGGCGCAATTCATAGTTGTTTCAGACAAAGGGCATAAAGCTATAAAAGACGGATACCGCGTTTCAAACGCTTATGTGCCTGAAAGTTTTGGAGCGGGCGGGGATTATCACAATATTCCGTACAAGCAAGAGATAACCGACGGGCATTACACACATCTTGCGCTTGTTGACAATCGTTTCAATCCGCTAAAAAGCGCGTCTGGGGTGATTATAGTTCGCGCGCAGCCGATGTCATTGAATACAGCGCGGTTTCAATCCGCTAAAAAGCGCGTCTGGGGTGATTATAAAAAGCGTTAAGAAGCAAAGCGGCAAAAACAATTGGTTTCAATCCGCTAAAAAGCGCGTCTGGGGTGATTATGACAGCAAGGCTGAAGCGCGGCGGTATTTTGAGCTTAAAATTCTGCAGAAAAAAAAAGCCATATCTGATTTAAAGCTGCAAGCGGCATTTGAACTTTTGCCGGCGGCGAGTAACAACAGGGCGATAATATATAAATGCGATTTTTCGTATTTTGATAATGAGCTAAAAAAACAGGTTGTTGAAGACGTTAAAGGGTTTGAAACAAAAGAATTTAAATTAAAGAAAAAGTTATTTGAAGCAAAGTATCCTGAAATCCTATTTAGGCTGATAAAATGAATATAGAGTTGCCATATGAGTTTCTACCGCGCTTTTACCAACTGCCGCTGATTAAAGCCATAGACGGCGGCTGTAAGCGCGCCGTTGCGGTTTGGCATAGGCGCGCAGGCAAAGAAAAAGTTTGTTTTAACATAATGATAAAACAGGCTATGAGGCGGACGGGATTATATTTTTACTGTTTTCCGGAATACAATCAGGGACGTAAAATATTGTGGAAAGGCAGGGATAAAGAAGGGAAGTTTCAATCCGCTAAAAAGCGCGTCTGGGGTGATTATAAGCATGACGTCAGTCAAAGCTTCAAATTCTATATAGTTTCAATCCGCTAAAAAGCGCGTCTGGGGTGATTATAATATACGCCGCAGCGCATAGCGGAACTGAAAATTGTTTCAATCCGCTAAAAAGCGCGTCTGGGGTGATTATACGTTTATGTCTGTCTTTTTTAGCTTTTGTGTGCGGTTTCAATCCGCTAAAAAGCGCGTCTGGGGTGATTATTTAAAAACAAATGTATGGCTTTATGCATGGCTTCATGGTAAAAAGTACTCTGCGCCTGCGTTAAATTCTTAGAGCTTGCAATACCTATTAAATTTTTAAAGTTAAACCCGCCTATAATGCGGCCGCGTTTATCAATAAATTTGTCATAGGTAAAAACATTAGCGTCGCCAAATATCTTTAGGCTTAGCTGCTTTAAGGCTTGTTCTATTAATTGTTTGTGTTCAGGCGTTAGATAAGTAGCGGCAGCGTCAGGAAATACTAATCTTCCCTTGCCGCTGTCGGCGGGTATTTCTTCTGCTGATTCTTTTATTTTTGAGGAGGTTGCTTCAGATGTGTTTGTTTCTGTTCTTTTGCCTTTGGCATTAAGCGCTTGTCTTATTGCGCGGGCTTGGGCTTCTGTGAGGAAGGCAATTTCTTCTTGCCGTATTTGTTGTGGAGCTTCTGCGCGAATGCTCCCGCCGTCTTGTCGCAATGTGCCGATATTCTCTTCTTGTCCGCTTGTAGTTCCCTGAACTCCTCGTCCGTCAACATCCGCGCTTGCGGCTCTTCCTGCTGTTTGACTTTCTTCGTCATAAAGTCCCCTTTCTTTTAGTTCGTTTACTATATCAATTATAGCATAATTAGAAAGTAAATCAAGAAGCGTTTCTTTGCTTATTGCAACCTTTGAACTAAACTGCGCCGCGC
>JAISRM010000294.1 GCA_031273645.1 Endomicrobium sp. | reverse complement strand
TATTAATATTAAAAATGGATTCCCATTTTCATGGGAATGACAGACACAAACAAAACAGCCTTCGGCTGTGTTTATGTGAGATGACAAAACAGACACTGTCTGTCTTTCAGTTTGTCATTGCCGCATTTTTAATATTTGTTCTTCCTTAGCAGCCTGCGCTCGAGTGTTTTTATCGGGCGGGGATCCATGTTTGCTAAAAAATTCTTTTTATATTGCGTTTTTATGTTAGAAACTATATTAATGTTAAAAGTCTGTTTTTTTGCGGGTTGACAAATATAAGCGCGCGCTTTGCGGTAAAAAATAAGCGTTTCAAATTTTAATTGTTAATAATATGTATGCCTTCTTATTTGGATGGAAAGAAGTATTCCTATTGCGCAAAGAGAGGAGACCATTGAAGAGCCGCCGTAAGAAAGAAGCAAAAGAGGCATGCCTGTTACGGGCATTATTCCCATGACCATACCTATATTTATAAAAGCGTAAAAAGTAAACATCGACGCTAAACCTAAAGCTATTAAAGAACCGTATCTGTCGCGCGCGTCTTTTGCGATAATCAAAGCTCTCCATATAAAAATAAAATAAAATAAAATGACAAGCTGCGATATAACCCAGCCGCCTTCTTCGCCTATGACGGAAAATATGAAATCGGTATGCTGTTCGGGAAGAAATCCAAGCTGCGTCTGCGTGCCTTTTGTAAAGCCTTTTCCGGCAAGCCTGCCTGAGCCTATGGCGATTTTTGACTGTATTATATTGTATCCGGAACCCTTAGGGTCAACCTTGGGATTTAAAAAAACTATCAGTCTTTTACGCTGATATTCTTTTAGAGATTTTTCAACCGGAACCGACGCCGCGCACCCTAAAAGAATGGCGGAACACAAAATTACCGGATAGATAACGGGAATGCGCACCCTCAATTTCCACATAAACCACCATATAAAAAGTATAAGGCTTATAAGAGCTATTATGAGATAAACGCCGGTAAAGTTATCGTTAAAAGTAAGGAGAAAATTGGCCGTAAAAGCGCCGCTTTGCAGCAAATCGGCCTGAAGCTTTATAAAAGTTGAAAATAGCGGTATCCCGACGGCAAAAGCTCCAAAAATCACAATGCATAACAGGTAAAACGGTTCTACGCCTACGGCAAAAAGCAAAACGAGAGTAACGGGAAAATACGAAAGCGTTGAAGAAAAATCCGGCTGCATCATTATCAGCGCAAGATGTCCCATAAGCAAAGAAAAAACAATAAAAAGAAAAGAAGCTTTTTTTGCGTCCTTTGATTTTTTGTCAAGAAAAGCGGCTATCACAACTATATACATAAGCTTTGCAATTTCAACCGGCTGAAAAGACGCAAAACCGAAATTAAACCATCCTCTCGTCCCTTTTACCGTTACGCCAAACACGAGCACAGACGTTAAAAGCAAAAGAGACAAAACGTATATAACGTTGTCAAACTGTCTGTAATACTGGTAATTAAAAAGAATAAACGCCGCCATGGCGCAAACGCCTATAGATATCGCCATCGATTGAACGGCAATATATTTTGAAGAAATTCCGAAATTTAAAGTGCCAGAATATATTGCAAGCATTCCGATTGTTATAAGCGCGGCCGCGCAGATTATTAAAAACCAATCTATATTTAGGACAATCCTTTTTAAAAAAAGTTTTTTTTCGGACATTTATTGTTTTACCTCTTTTTGCGTTTCTTCCGCCGGCATTATTTCAAAATAAGTTTCGTATATTCTTTTGGCTATCGGCACGGCGTTTAACCCGCCGCCGCCGCCGTTTTCAACTATTACGGCAAGAGCTATTTCGGGATCATCCGCCGGAGCATAAGAAACAAACCACGCGTGATCTTCGCCCTGCGGATTTTGCGCGGTTCCGGTTTTGCCGGCAATTTTAATACCCGGCAGTTTGCTTCTTCTTGCGGTTCCAACTTCAACCGTTTCAAGCAAAGCTTTATGGAGCATGTCCCAGCTTTTGTCTGAAAGATCTATCGGGTCGTGCATTTGGCTGGTATGTTTAAAAACTTCTTCCCCGTTAAAAGTTACGACCCTGTCAACGACGTAAGGGCGGTAATAGTCGCCTTTATTTGCCACGGCGCAAATCATGTCGGCCATTTGTATGGGCGTAACCCAAAGAGCGCCCTGCCCTATTGCAAGAATTACGGTATCGCCCTGAAGCCACGACATTTTCGTTTTCATTTTTTTCCATTCGGGGTTTGGAACAAAACCTCTTTTTTCATTGGGCAAATCTATTCCGGTTTTTTGTCCCATATAAAATTCTTTTGCGTACTTTTCTATATTTTTAACGCCGAGCTTTAAGCCGAACTGATAGAAAACAACATTACAGGAATAAGCCATTGCCGTAATGGCGTTTACCGAGCCGTGCCCGGTTTTTACAGAACAGGCGTACCATCTGTCGCCAAGCTCAAAATGACCGGTGCAATAGTCGGTTTCTTTAAGATCAATATCAAGTATTTCCATAGCGGCTGCAAAAGTTACTATTTTAAAAATTGATCCCGGCGGATATAAAGCCTGCAAAGCTCTGTTAAAAAGCGGCAACTTTTTATCTTTAAGATATTTCGCAAAATCTTTAGTGTTTACTTTGTTTGCGTCAAAACCCGGAGAAGAAACCAAAGCTTTTACCGCCCCCGTTTTAGCGTCAAGAACAACGGCGGCGCCTCTTCCGGTAGAACTTTTTTGCAAAGCGTCGTAAGCGGCTTCCTGAAGTTTTGCGTTTATCGTGGTGTAAACGCTTGCGCCGATCCTTGCGGGAACGTATTGAAAAGCTTTTGTCTGATAGCCTTTGGCGTTTACTTCTATCTGCCAGCCGCCGTCTGCGCCTTGAAGATATTTATCGTAAGTCTGTTCTATGCCGCCGCGGCCTATAAAATCGCCCGGCTTATAACCTTCAGCCGACAGCTCTTCAATTTCGTCTGCCCTTATTTCGCCCGTGTATCCGCTGACATGGCTGTTTATTTCCGATTTTGCATAAATTCTCCGCGGTTCCTGCACAACCGCTATGCCGTTTAAAGCAATGCGTTTTTCGCGTATTTTAAACATTTCCTCAAGGCTTAAGTTTTCGGCAAGCTTTACGGCTTTGCCGTTTCTCCAGCCCGTATCCATAGCGCTTCTTATGTCTCTTCCTAAAATTTTATTTAATTCGTCTATAACTTCATCGGAGGGCATTTTTTGCTGTTCAAAAGGATTGAACAAAGCCACATAAGTAAACTCGTTTCCCGCCATTACGCTTGCGTCGTCAAAATAAATGATGCCTCTGGGCGCGCGCTCGCGGGTATTATGCATTCTTTGCTGCTCGGATATATTTCTGTAATTTTTGCCTTTTATTATCTGCATATAAAAAAGTTTTGCAGAAAGCGCAGCAAACAAAAATGCAAAAAACACAAGAACTATCTTGTGTTTTACAAGGAATATCTCATATGCGATTTTATCTTCTCTTTGCCAAACCATTTTTATATTTCCGCCCGCGGCGTTTAGCCGCTGACCGCTAAAAAGCGGCTTATTTATCTTGCCGGAGTTTTTTGTTTTTTAACGCTATATGCAGCGGCTTAAAAGTGTTTTTTTCCTATTCTTGAAACGGCGTTCATAAAGAAAAATACCGCCGGAGCTATTAACACCGTAAACCCTATCTTTAAAGAACCGTACAAAGACACGACAAAAGGACTGTAGCTTCCTGCCCCTTCCGGAATGACAAAGTAAATTGCGCTAAATCCCAGCCAGTAAACTATGCAGGCGGCAAAAACAAGAATTACCTGCGCAAATATCTGGTCTTTGTCAAAATTTTTATTTAAAGCTCCGGTAAAATAACCTATGACCGTAAACATTATAACTCTTACGCCAAAAACGTCGGTTGAAAAAGCGTCCCACGTAAGACCGAGAAGAAAACCCATAAGCTGAGCGCTCATTTTTCCTTCTGACAAACCCAGATATACTATCGCAATCAATATAAAATTTGGGAAAATGCCGTCGATATTAAGATATTTGCCGAAAAAAAACTGCAAAAGGCAAAAAAACATGTAAAAAAACAGAAAATATAAAACTCTTTTCATTTTACATCCTCTTGCGCGATCAAAATAACGGCCTCATACAAAGCGTCGGCTTCAAAAAAAACTTCGCCTACAGCCGTCTTAAAATGCATTTCCTGTTCCCCTGAAACGCTTATAATTTTGCCGACCGGCATCCCCTCGGGAAAAACCGAACTTAAAGGGCTTGCTTCAAACTCGTCGCCGGGCTTAATGTCTGCGTTTAAAGGGATATACGTTATTTTAATAAGATTTGAATTGAATCCTTCCGCAAGGCAGCTGATATTCTTTCCTTTTATGCGCACGGGAACTGCGGATAAAATATTGGTTATCAGCGCAACTTTCGACGAATTTGAATAAGTTTCAACAATTGCGCCTACCGCGCATAAATTGCCGTCTTCTTTAAGAAAAGCAACGGGAAGACCGTTATAAAGACCGCTGTCGGAACCTTTATTTATTATAAACCACTGATACCATTCGTGAGGTTCTCTGACGGTAATTTTTGCAAAAACAGATTTGGTATTACGGATTTTTTGCGCGTCAAGAAGTTTAACAAGCCTTTCATATGAGGCAAGCATTTCGTTATAATTGCGGAGTTTGTCGGATAGTTCCTGATTTTTTTGTTTATAGAAAAGATTTTCCTGACGGATATAAACTATAGATTTAATATTGTCGGCAAAATCGCCGGCCGCCTGAAATATCTGATTTGCCGCATTGACGTTAGGATAAGCCGCATAATAAACGAAGTTTTTGATAAGTCTTACCGGAGGAGTTAACCTTATTATTATGAAAGAAAAACCTATGATAAGAAGGAAGATAAAAACTATATTGGTATATTTTGACTGTATGCCGTCGCGCATTATATCTCCGTACCCGTACGCGTTTTTTGCGCAATTTGAGAAATTTATAAGCTCATAAACGGCTTTAAGCTGTATAAGTTCACAGCAAACCGGCGGATGTAAAGGCTATTAGCGCAAATGAACCTTCGCAGGCTTCGCCTGTTTTATGGAATACAGACTTCGTCTGCTTTATGGAACACAGACCGTGTCTGTTTTATCAATCGTTTTTTCAAAGTCTGTTTTGTTTGTGTCTGTCATTCCCATGAAAATGGGAATCCATTTTTAATATTAAT
>JAISRM010000224.1 GCA_031273645.1 Endomicrobium sp. | reverse complement strand
TAATTTATTCTTTAACATTATTTCTTTTTAAAAACATAATGTAAAAAGAATTTTTTTAGCAAACGTGGATTCCCGCTTTCGCGGGAATGACAAACCGGACTTCGTCTGACAGAATTTTTTTAGTAAACTTTCAGACTGCGTCTGTTTTTATAAAACAGCCGAAGGCTGTAAAAAGAATTTTTTTAGCAAACGTGGATTCCCGCTTTCGCGGGAATGACAAATTGAAAGACAAACAAATGTTAACAATCAGCGGTTATTTTTTTACAAACGCGGACAGATTTTACTTTGCTATGTCCTGAGCGCGCGTTTCTCTTATAACCGTTATTTTTATCTGCCCCGGATATTCAAGTTCCTGCTCGACTTTTTTGGCTATGTCTCTGGCTAAAACGTGAGACTGTTTATCGTCGATATCTTCAGGTTCGACCAAAACTCTGACTTCTCTTCCTGCCTGTATCGCATAAGCCATTGAAACGCCTTTAAAGTCTTTTGCCACTTTTTCAAGGTTTTCAAGCCTTTTTAAATAGTGTTCTACCGATTCTCTTCTTGCGCCGGGTCTTGCTGCAGAAATTGCGTCGGCTGCGGCTATTACAAAAGCTTCGGCGCTTTTTGGCGTGTCAAATCCTTCGTGATGAGAAAGAATTGCGTTTATCATCTTAGGCGATTCGCCGTATTTTTTTGCTATGTCTGCAGAAATCTGGTGATGAGTGCCTTCAACTTCATGGTCAACGGCTTTTCCTATATCGTGAAGCAAAGCGGCTTTTTTACAAAACATAATGTCAAGACCAAGCTCTCCGGCTATAGCGCCGGCAAGCCACGTTACTTCAAGCGTGTGCTGAAGCTGGTTTTGTCCGTAGGAAGTTCTGTATTTTAATTTGCCAAGCAGCCTGATAATTTCGGGATTAAGACCGGGAACGCCGGAATCAATGGCAGCCTGATCTCCCACTTCTTTTAAATGCTGTTCAAATTCTTTCTTTACTTTTTCAACTACTTCCTCGATTCTTGCCGGATGAATGCGTCCGTCGGCAATAAGCCTTTCAAGCGCAATTTTTGCAACTTGTCTTCTTACGCCGTCAAAAGCCGAAACGGTTATAGCTTCAGGCGTGTCGTCAACTATCAAATCGACTCCCGTAGCCTGTTCAAAAGCTCTGATATTGCGGCCTTCCCTTCCTATGACTCTTCCTTTTATTTCGTCGTTTGGAATAGACACTGTCGAAGTCGTAATGTCGGCCGTATGATCGGCGGCGACTTTTTGTATCGCTATCGAAAGTATTTCTTTTGATTTTTTGTCGGCGTTTTCTCGGGTTTCCTGCTCTATTCTCTGGGCTAAAACGGCGGCGTCCCTTTTTGCTTCCTCTTCCATAGCCGAAACCAAAGTTTTTTTGGCTTCTTCCCTCGTCATTCCCGAAACTCTTTCCAAAGCTTTTTTCTGTTCGTCTTTTATTTTTTCAACTTCGTCAAATTTTAGTTTAAGGTTTTGCTCTTTTGTGAGAATATCTTTTTCTTTTTGAAGCAAATCTCTGTCTCTTTTGTCGGCGGCTTCTATTTTTTTGTCAAGATTTTCTTCGCGCTGGCTAAGCCTGTTTTCCATATTTTGAACGGTCTGTTTGCGCTCTTTGATTTCCTGTTCAAACTCTTTGCGCTCTTTATCAACTATAAGCTTTGCGTCAAGCATCGCTTCTTTCTTTTTCGTTTCCGCCATTAAATTGGCTTCTTTAATAATTCTTATCGAATCCTGCTCGGCGGCTTTTGCATTCAATTTCGCATATACAAAACGCAAAATATAGCCCGCGGCAAAAGCCGCAAGCGCAGTTACGATAATCGCAATCAAATTTTCCATCCTGGGCTCCCCGTATTAATTTTTTGTAATTCTGATAAATCTTTTTTCCGTCATAATAGCTCCGACCGGCAAATCGTATTTTCCCGAAGGGACTTTGTCGGTAATCTGACAGTCGTAAGCAAGGCCTATGGTTTTTTCCGTCGGTATTCCCTCAAGCCATCTGTCAAAATACCCTTTGCCGTAACCGGTTCTGTAGCCTTCAAAATCAAAAGCTATGCCGGGAACAAAAACAAGGTCGATATAATCCTTTTTAATTGCGTCTTCAGAATTTACTTCGGGCTGTCTTATTCCGTAAACCGACTGATAAGCGTCTTCAATTCTTGAGATTTTCACGGCGATCATTGCGCCGTCTCCCGGATTTTCGATAGCCGGGACCGCCACGGTTTTTCCGTCTTCAAGGGCGGCTGCAATCATGGCGTCGGTAATTACTTCAGAACCGTAAGACATGTAAAACATAACGGCGCCGGCTTTTTCATAAGCCGGCAGTTTCTTTACCGCAGCGGCGATTATATTGCTGTAAGCCGCCGCAAGAACAGGCTCGATTCTGTCTCTTAGACTCAAAAATTCATATCTTACTTTTCTTTTTTCCGATTCTAACAAGTCTTTCACGAATTTTCACCTCAAAGCCTTCTGTTGAAGGTTTATAAAACTCAACCGGATCAGTCCAGTAGTCCTGCTCTACATAATGTCCTTCGTAATCGTGAGGATACTTGTATCCTCGTCCGTGCCCGAGACTGTCTCCGTCGAGATTTGCATCTTTTAAATGATTCGGCACGGCGCGGTTTTTTCCGCTTTTAACTTCGGCCAAAGCGGCGTCAATAGCAAGGTATGACGCGTTTGACTTAGGCGCGCACGCCGCGTAAACTGCGGCCTGCGCCAAAAAAATTCTCGCTTCCGGCATGCCTGTAAATTGCGCGGCGTTTAACGCAGAAACTGCAAGCGTTAAGGCGCGCGGATCGGCGTTGCCGACGTCTTCAGATGCGCAAATGACGATTCTTCTGGCTATAAAACGGGGATCTTCTCCCGCGGCAAGCATTTTAGCCATCCAGTAAAGCGCCGCATCCGGATCAGAACCGCGCATTGATTTTATAAACGCGGATATATGATCGTAATGCGCATCGCCGGAGCGGTCGTAATGAAGCGCTCTTTTTTGCATGGATTCCTGCGCTACGGAAACATCGAAAATTCTTACTCCGTCGCGGTTTAACTTAGTGGAAAGAACGCCTATTTCCAGCGCGTTTAAAAGCTTGCGCGCATCGCCGTTGGCGTTTAAGACCAAATGCTGCGCGGCTTCGTCGGATATTTTGACGTTATATTTGCCGAGTCCTTCATTTTTATCCGCCAAAGCCGACTCCATAATTTTAAAAAGAGCTGCTTTTGACAACGGCTGAAATTCAAAAACTATGCTTCGGGAAATTATTGCGGCGTTGATATAAAAAAAAGGGTTTTCCGTAGTTATCCCTATAAGAGTAACCGTGCCCCTTTCAACGTCGGGCAGCAAAGCGTCCTGCTGTGAACGGTTGAAATGATGTATTTCGTCAAGCATGAGAATAGTTTTTTTGCCTGACATTTCAACGCGCGCTTTGGCCTGTTCGATGATTTTTCTTATATCGGAAATGCCTATAGTTACGGCATTGGCTTCTTCAAAATACGATTTTGTTTTTGAAGATATTATTCTGGCCAACGCGCTTTTACCGCTTCCGGGAGGCCCGAAAAATATGACCGAACCGAGATTGTCGGCCTCGATTGAACGGCGCAAAAGTTTGCCGTCGCCGACAATGTTTTCCTGCCCCATAAAAGCGTCAAAATCTTTAGGCGCCATTCTGGCCGCCAAAGGCCTGTTTTTGCCCTTTGCCGCATCCGTTAAAAAATCAGTTTGCATAATTTAAACGCCGATAATTAATAATGTTGACCGCCCTTACAAACAAAAACCCCGCAGCGCCGTGCGCTTAAGCGGTTTAAAGCCCTTTATTCAGGTGAGATACAGTGGCATAGGCCCGCGAGCAGATGCTCGACTGCTGTTCTCCGAAATAGACTTGTAGGAATAAACACGCCTAAACTTTCACCAACACTGCAGGGAAAACATGAAATATTTCAATTTGTAAAATCTACTTCGTCAATCTGTTTGATAATGTCTTTAATTTTTCTCTCATAATTATCTGAAATATTTTCTTGCAAACCTTTGAGTTTAAGCAGCTCAACCGCTATTTTTACCGCGGTCAGAGCGGCTATTTTTTGAGTGTCAGGCACATTAAGATTTTCGTTCTGCGCTTCCTGCCATTGTTCGTTGACATATCTTACTACGCCTGCAAAGCTCAATTCGTCCATGTCGTCAATATTGAGCTCTATATCCCTTCCCATAATCTTTACCCGGGTGGCAGTCATGACCGGCGCGCCTTTACGGTGTCTATTTTCTTTAAAATTCTCTCTATTTTTACAGCCGCATTTTCGGCATTTTCTTTAAGAATTACGTATTCGCTGATTTTTTTTCCGTTTAATTCGCTTTCTTTTCTTAAAAAATCGGTTTCGGCTTTCAATCTCAGATTTTCATCATTTAACTTTTTAAGCCTTTCCGCCATTTTTTTTACTTTTAAACTCAAAATCTCAATATTTTCCATTACGTTATTTTATAATTTGAACCTAAAATTGTCAAGCA
>JAISRM010000186.1 GCA_031273645.1 Endomicrobium sp. | reverse complement strand
CTTACGGTCGTGTTTGCCATGCTTATATCCGTGCTTGACGCTTTGACGATAGCTCCGATGCTTTCGGCCTATATTATTCCCGACCATAAAGAAAAAGTTAAAAAACCCGGAAAAATTATGGCTTTTTGGGGAGTTGTTGTAAAAGTTTTCAGGGCTCTTACAGTCGTATGGTTTAACGCGGTTTTTTCCGTTGTTGAAAAATCATACAGAGCGCTCATTTCTTTTATCGTCAATAAAGAGCTTCTTAAACATACGTTTAACTTTAAGAAAGAGACCAAAGAAATTTTTGTAAAAATAGTAAAATACAAATTTATTCTTTTTGTTTTATTTTTGGGTTTGCTTATCGCATGGCTTGCCGCAAAGGCCAACGTCTTGCTTATTTTAGCCGCTGTTTCTTTTATTTTATTTGCGGCTGTAAACTTTTTAGATTTTCAAAAAAATAAGCTTAGAATTGCGGTAAGCTGGAAATTTATAACTCTTGTAATATCCGTTCTTATTTTTGTTTCGGCTATAGGCGTTGCAAAAAAATATCTTCAAACGACTTTCATGCCCAATGCCGAATGGGGAGAGTTTAACGTCGGCTTAGAGGCAAAACCCGGAACTTCTCTCGACACTATGGACAAATATTCAAGAGAGGTTGAAGAACTGATAATGAACGATCCCGATACCGAACTTGTTTCTGCATCTATCGGCGGAGCAAGCATAATAGCGGCAATGTCTAACCAGACAAGCATTTACGTGAAAATGATACCCGACCAATCAAAAGGCGGCTTTTTGCATAAGGCGATGTCTTTGTTTTCCAAAAAAGATAACAGTGCCGTTCCCGTCGCAAAAAGACAAAAGACTACTTCTCAGATGAAAGACTATCTTAGACAAGAATTAAACGCAAAATACGGACAGGAACTTGAAATTTCTATTAATGCTAACGGCTTAGGCGGCGGAGGGCAGAGTGAATTTCAGCTTGACCTCGTCGGAGATAATATAGACGTATTGTATGAAGTTGCCCAGCGCTTAAAAGAAAGATTTGCAAATATTCCTTACTTGGTTGACATAAAATCAAATTATAAAATAGGAAAACCCGAAATTCAAATTCAGTTTGACACGCAGAAAATGGAGCATTTGGGCGTCAGTTCCGTTATGGTGGGAAATGAAATAAGAGCTATGATAGACGGGGCAAAAGCGGGCAAATTCAGAGAAAACGGGCTTGAATACGACATACTTGTTCGTCTTCAGGAAAACCAAAAAGATATAACTGAAGCGTTTAACACCATATACGTCAACAACATGAACAATAAACTTGTTAAACTGCAAAACGTGGCCTATCCGGTAAACGAATCGGCTCCGACGCAGATATTTAGAAAAGACAGAAGCCGTTACGTTACCGTAGAGGGAAATATCGCCGCAGGCGGAACGACGGGAACGGTTCAAAAACTTGCAAGAAAAATTTTTAACGAAGAAAAATCAAATCCGAAAAACGCGGCAAAATGGAGAAACGTTGAAATAAGAGACGCCGGAAACGCCGAAGAAATGGCGACGATGTTTCAGAGCATAGTTATCGCCGGCGCGCTTTCTTTAATATTCATATTTATGGTTCTTGCAAGCTTATACGAATCCGTTATAACTCCTTTCACAATTATGACGGCTCTTCCTCTTGCAATTATCGGCGGAATAATATCTTTGCTTATTTCAAATCAGCCGATTGATATGTTTACCATGATAGGAATGATAATGCTTCTTGGAATAGTGGCTAAAAATTCTATTCTTCTTGTTGACTATATACAGCAAATGAGGCGTCGCGGAATGAATATGGAAAATTCCATAATAAAAGCCGGAAGTATCAGGTTTCGTCCGATTCTTATGACTTCTTTTGCTTTAATAGCCGGCATGCTGCCGACGGCTTTGGGGCTTTCTGAAGTCGGTCAATTGAGAAAGGGCATGGGGATAGTCGTAATCGGCGGGATAATCAGTTCGACGATTCTCACTTTAATAATAGTTCCGGCAATATACGAGTACATGGATATGTTCAGACATTTCCTCAGGTCGCTGTTTGGCCGCCCAAGAAAAAGAATGATAGATTACACCGAAGAACAGCTAAACGCAAAAGGTCTTTAAAACTTCATTTTTTTCTATTGACTTTTTATACTCTGCAGCCTGCTGTGAGAAACAAATTTAGCTGCCGTCAGCCAATAAAAGAATCCGCGCATTTGAAAGCGCGGATTCTTTATTTAATAACATATAATCCGGCTTAGCTGTCAATTGGGGCAAGGTAACAGACTTAACAAAGGGAGAATAAAACAGGGCGGCGGATATAGCCGTAACGCCAAAAGAGATGCAAAGATGAAAACGAAACTGATGTTATTAAAGGCTTTCGGGGCGGTAATTTTATCATATCTATAATTTAATCCCAAAACAGGAATAACTATTGATGTTTCAACAATCTCATTATAGTTATATGCAAATACATGGAACATTGCTCCAATTCCTACGCCAACAGATTTATAAAAATAATAAGTTGCATCAAGCGCAATTCATGGATGTGTTATGTCATCTCCCATTTTTTCGTCATAAGCTGGATTCCAATCAACAATGTATGTTTGATCACGAGGATGACAAACAGAGGATTAAATTGTTCGTCTTTGCGAGAACGCTTGCCACAGTCCTACGGGCGCAATGACGTCCCAAAAAGCAAAAAACTTCAGGCGTACGCATATAAATTTTGAAAATTATTTTTCATCAAGCGCTAAAACATAATGCGTGCTGCGCCCTGCGCCTTGTTGAGCAAGAATGTTATATTTTACAAGTTCGGCAATATCTCTATTGGCAGTGTCGTGTGAAGTTTTTGTTCTTTTTGCCCATTCTCGCACTGTTAATTTGCCCTCAAATCTATTAAATATCATATTTATAATTTTCGTTTGTCTGTCATTTAGTTGCATACCTGCCATTTTTTGCCAGAAATAATGTTTTTGTAAAATGCCGGTTAAAATTTTTTCAGAAAAATCTATGCTGTCAAATAAACATTTTAAAAACCATTCTATCCAAGGCGTAACATCCATTGAACCTTTTTGTGTTGTTTCTAAAATATTGTAGTATTGCCATTTAGTTTTTTGAATTTGCGCAGACATACTGTAAAATCTTTTTTCGGTATTGTCGGCTCTTGAAAGAACCATATCCGTTATTGCTCTTGCTATTCTACCATTACCGTCGTCAAACGGATGCAATGTTACAAACCATAAATGCGCTATCGCCGCTTTTATAATCAAATCTTGGCTATTATCATCATTAAGCCATTTTAAAAATTGTTTTACTTCCTCATCTAAAACTTCAGGCGGCGGGGCAACATAATGAATTTTTTCTTTACCTACCACGCCTGATACTACCTGCATAGCGTTTTCTCTAAATCCGCTATAGCCTGAAGAAAACAGCGCAGCGTGCCAGCCAAATAACCGTTCTTTTGTAAGTTCTTGTTTGTAATTGCCAAGAGCATCTAACATCATTGCAACAATATCATCTATATTTTTTTGCACGAAAACTTGATCTTTTATCTCTATGCCTAATCTATGCGCAACAGAAGACCTCACAGCTTGTGCATTTAATATCTGTCCTTCAATTTCAGAAGATTTAATAATATTTTCGGTTACGATTGTTAAATTTGCATCATCTTGTAAATACAAGCCAAGACTTTCCATTTTACCCAGAAAAATACCCTTCTTCTGCTTAACATCTGCAAGCAAAATCAGAATCTTTTCTTTATCCCAAATAAAATGCGCCCAATCATGATTTTGATAAATATATTTATTTTCCATTTGCGTATATAATAGTATAATCTACGCAAAAAATCAACAATATAAAATGCTATAAATTAAAAAATATATTTATTTTACAATAAAAAATAATGCGTAGATTAACTTACTAATCTACGCAAAATATGATTATATATTACCGCCGTTATTATTGTTTATTATGTCAAAACGGGGACGTAGCAACTGACAGAAACTGTTTTTTCTATTTTTCTGCCATGGCGACTCTTACTCCTTCTCTGTTTATCTCTAATAAATTTGATATTTTTCTCAAACTTAATCCTGTCCGTTCTTGTATTTCACTTACTACATCTTTCAATAATTCTTCGTTATCCAAATTGTTCTTACTTAAACCATATTTTGTTATCAAGTCATCGATAACATCTTCATATTTTTCGTATATTTTATCATCATTGCTATCCTTGCCATTTTGTTATTTTACTCTTTCTTTTATTCCCTATCAGTTCACCGTCCCCGCGACAACACATTAGTTCTATGTGCTTTTAACTCTGCGCCGGCAATATCCGGTTTAGCATCGTTGTTTTCTGTAATTCCTAAAAAAGTTTCTAATGTATAACCAATACCTGTTGAACCGGAACGTTTTGTTCGCACAAACCCCATATCTCTAATTTCTTTAAATTTCTTTTTAAATTCATCAATGGTCATTTAAAACCCTCTTGGTTGTCTATAGATTATCAACAACATTCTTATAGTATACAACTGTATTGTTTGTCAAAAATAGCGCTTAGGAGTAGTGAAGAATTAATTCGTCTTTGTATATATGTCCATCTCATTAAGCTTTTTAATAAAAGCATTGTATGGGTAATCGGAAATTGCGCTAAAAAGATAGTGGTTTATCTCGATGTTAAGCTCTTTGCTGTGCAAAATGCCATCTTTTATAAATTTTTCTACAATCCAATCAATATATCTAACCATTTGATTCATATTTGCAATAACGCTGCTATTTGCTGTTGTTGTAAAATAGGCTGTTTGCGCTCTGCGGAAATATTCATCAATTTTATTTTGTTCCACTTTTTCTGCAAGTAATGTATTTTCAAATAATTGAACAAAGAAATCATCTAATGCCTCATTAAATATTTTTTGTGTAACATTAAATATAGCTACAGAAAATCGCGACGCATCATTCATAAACAAAATACACTTCCATTTGTTCACATAAAAAACATTGCAGTGCCAAGAATAAAAACTATCTTCCGGAGCAACATTCTTTGCAGGTATAATTTTATATGTATCAATTAATTTTTTTGTAGCTCTAAATAGCATTGCTTGCTCCTCGCTTATCTTATAGTTTTTATTGCAAGAGAACTTGTGACCTTTCCCCAAATTGCCTGTCAGTTCGCTGTCCCCGCGACCATAATTTTTATGCTCAATACCTTCGTCAATTAACGGACCGCAGCCCAAACAGCCGTCATTCTCATAAAAATGTGACAGGCTTCACCTGTTTTATGAAACACAGACAGTGTCTTTGTTTGTGTCTGTCATTCCCATGAAAATATGACAGGCTTCGCCTGTTTTATGAAACACAGACAGTGTCTTTGTTTGTGTCTGTCATTCCCATGAAAATGGGACAGGCTTCGCCTGTTTTATGAAACACAGACAATGTCTTTGTTTGTGTCTGTCATTCCCATGAAAATGGGAATCCATGTTTAATATTAATATAGTTGTTAACATTATTTATTTTAAAAACATAATGTAAAAATAATTTTTTAGCAAACATGGATTCCCGCTTTCGCG
>JAISRM010000107.1 GCA_031273645.1 Endomicrobium sp. | reverse complement strand
ACCGAGGATGGGGCGCTCCGTTATAAAAATATCGGTATTTGACAAAGACGGCAATAAAACTGACAAACTTGAAATTCTGGGCGCTTACGACATGCCTCAAATGCGCGGACATCATTCGTCGGGTCCCGTAAAATTTAGAAAAAACAAGTCCGGCGATTATCTTATGCCTTTAAATTCCGTAATGCGCGGCAAATGGGAAATACTGCTTGAGTTTAGCGAAAATTCGCAAAAGATTTTTACCGGAGCCATTTACATTAATATTTAATTTGCCGCAAGTTTCGGGCTTTTCCCGCTTGCTTTAAATTAAGCCGCTCTTATTCTTTATTATTAATTTTGCTTTAAAGGAATTTTATGCGCAAATTTACCGCAATCTTATTATTTGTTTTAATATCGCCTCTTTCTCTTGAGGCTTCAAGCAGTCTGTTATTTTTAGAAGTTCAGGCGATCGCCGGTTATTCTTCCGTCGAAGATAAAATAATTTATCATTCCGGACGCCGCCAAGATCCTATGCAAAAAAACTCTTTGGGCTTTGACCTGATAAAAAAATTCTCTTCGTCTAACTCAGACTTTCTTACCGCCGCTTTGCAGCTTCGAACGGCTTTTGACGACAATGAAAACAGAGCGCAGCTTCAGATATATAACGCATATTTAAAATTAAAAACATCTTTTGCAGACGTTTGGGTAGGTCATAATAGAATTTCTTACGGTCTTGAATCCTATTGGGATACGCACGCGGATTTATTGCAGCCTCTGTCAATGTTTGGCTTTGGCTACGACAGAGACTGGGGCGCGGGAATTTCAAAAGACACTAAAAACGGAAATATTCAGTTCTCTTTAACGTCGGCAACGGGCATGGCGTTAAAATTTGACGGGAACTATCTTATAACTTCAAGAATTTCAAAAGGCGTTTTAAGTTATGACAATTATAATATAGGCCTGTCGGTAATGTCAGGAAACGTTTTTGATTCTATGGGCTGGGAGATAATGGGCAATTTGCCTCATGAAGTTCTGCTTTTTGGAGCAGACTTTGCCTACAACAGAAATAACGTTGAACACAAAGCCCAAATTACCGCCGGTAAAAAAATGGACGAAGACGCTTATGCCGGATTATACAGATTAAGTTTTAACTTTCTTGAAGAAAATAAATTAAAACTTGAAGGACAGGGCGTCTATACGCAGCTTGGCGATATAAAAAATTATTATCTTTCGGCGCAGGCCGCATATAAAATTAACGCCGATTTAACTTCACGAATAACGTATGCGCGCGACATAGAATCAAAAGAAAATAAAATCGTAATGCAGCTGTATTATTATTTTTTAATATAGCTGAAATTTTTTAAAAGAGGCGAAAATGAAAAAATTGATGTTGTCGCTATTGTTGTTATCGGCTTTATGCTCTCAATCCTTTGGCGCGGTAGGCTGCGATTTAAACGATCCCGACAGAGACGTAAAACGTTTTTTTCCGCAGTCCACAGGATATAAAACCGCGTATATGTCCGTCGATAAGCTCGGAGGCGAAACGCTTCTTAAAGAAATAGAAGAAAAGCTCGGCGATAACTTTAGCGGACTATATGAAACAATAGACGTTCCTTACACGCTATACACGATTTATCAGAAAGACAAAATAATAGGCTATATTCACGGCATAAATCAAAAAGGACAATACGGAGGACTGCAGGTATTTCTGGTTTATCTGCCCGATTTAACGATAGAAGATTTTTACTGCCAGAAATTAACTTCCAAAAAAGCAAAAGAACTGCGTTCTCGGGAATTTGCGCTGCAATTTAATGGGCTGACTTTTAAAGATTTTGAAAATTACGACCCTAAAACCGCGCAAGGCGGAAGCGACAAAGTAAAAGCCCTAAAAAATCCAAATCCGCAAGACGACGCCGACTTTAAAGCGATTCTCAGAGCCGTAAAGAAAAATTTAATACTTACAAAAATATTTATAAACGCTAAGGAGGCAAAATGAACATATTTCAAATTTCATACAAAAATCTTTTAAGAAGAAAAACGCGCACTTTTTTTACCGTTACGGGAATAATGCTGTCGGCGTGGGTATTAGTAACGCTGCTGGGTTTTAACAGGGGTTATGAAAACTCCCTCAACAACGATATCGACGCTATGGGTTTTCAAATAATTTTAACGGCTAAAGGATGTCCTTACGAGGCCGCCACGCTTATGCTTAAAGGCGGAACAGGGCTTCGCTATATGCCTCAATCAATAGTTGCAGACGTCGATAAATCTCCCGAAGTGTCAAAAACGTCGGCGATGTTAATGCACGCCGAATTTGACCCCAACAAAGGAGAAAACGGCGGAACTTCCATATACTTGGGAATTGATCCGCAAACTTATCCCGAGATGAAGCCGTATTTACAATTTCAGCAGGGCGCATGGTTTAATGAAAACTCGCAAGACGAAATAGTTTTAGGTTTTGAAGCCGCAGAACTCGAACAGCGCGAAATCGGGGATTTGATGATTCTTCCCGGAAGCGAAACTGAATTTAAAGTAGCCGGCATTTTAAAACGCACAGGAACGCAAGACGACGGAATGATATTTTTGCCTCTTAAAGCGCTTCAAAAAACTTTCGGCAAAGAAGGGCAGCTTACAATGTTAGGCATACAGCTAAAAAGAGAAGCCGACGCAAATCTTTTTGAAGAAGAACTTTATAAGCTCCAAGACGTTCAGGTAGTGTCGATGGCGCAGGTAAAAAACACTATCATGAGCCTTGTTACAAGCGCAAAGGTCATAGTTTTATCAATAGCTTTTATAGCTTTTCTTATAGCTATGTTTGGCGTGTTAAACACGGTATTGATGTCGGTATTTGAAAGGTATCAGGAAATAGGCATATTAAAAAGCATGGGAGCTTTGCCGTCGGACATTTTTAAAATGATTTTAATTGAAACGGCGCTTTTATGCTCTTTAGGCGCAGCTTTTGGAATAATATTTTCTTTAGCCTTTGCAGACGCGTCGGAAAAAATCATACGCTACTTTTTGCCTTTTACGCCTAACGGAAATTTGATAGCCATAGATTTGCAAATCGCCGCGCTGTCGTTTGCCGCAATAGCCGCGATAGGCATAATAGGCGGAATTTATCCGTCGATAAGAGCGGCGCAGATCAGACCGCTTGAAGCAATAAGGGCAAACGATTAACCGGCAAAAAAATTTAATAAAAGCAAAACGACTGCATTTTAATTTCAGCCGATGATTTGCGCTTAACTTATGATAAAAAGAGGTAAAAAAATGAACTTGATAACAGCGACGGGCTTAACAAAAATTTATAAACGCGGTTCAGAAGAAGTACGCGCGCTTGACGGAGTAAGTTTCAGCATAGAAAAAGGCGACATCGCGGCCGTTACCGGACCTTCGGGTTCGGGCAAAACCACCCTTGTAAACATCATAGGCTGTCTTGACAATCCGTCTTCAGGCGTTTTAAAAATAGACGGAAACGAAATTTTTAAAGACGGCGCCAGTTTTTCAGAATCGGAACTTACAAAAGTCAGAAGAAAATTTTTCGGATACATTTTTCAGAAATTTTTTCTGCTGCCGACATTAACGGTAAAAGAAAATATTTTAGTTCCGTCGGTATTTCAAAAAGAATTGACGGTTACGCAGGAAAAAATAAATGAAGTTTTAGAAATCTTAGGCATAGCGCGTCGCAAAAATCATCTGCCGTATGAACTTTCCGGCGGCGAAATGCAAAGAGTAGCCATTGCAAGAGCATTAATTAATTCGCCTGAAATTCTTATAGCCGACGAGCCGACGGGAAACCTCGACAGCAAACGCTCCCAAGAGATACAGGAAATTCTTACGCAGCTAAACAAAGAGCGCAAAATCACTATTATTTTAGTAACGCACAATCCGGAATTTGCAAAAATAGGAAATAAAAAAATTGAAATGAAAGACGGAAAGATAACAGTTGAAAATTAAGAATACGCCTGCGCGCAGCAAGCTGACAAACTGCGCAGGCTTCGCCTGTTTTATGGAACGCAGACAGACTTCGTCTGTTTAGTCAATTGTTTTTTCAATGTCCGTTTTGTTTGCATCTGTCATTGCCATGAAAATGGGACAGGCTTCGCCTGTTTTGTTTGTGTCTGTCATTGCCATGAAAATGGGAATAGCCGTCGCCGTCATTCCCGCGAAAGCGGGAATCCATGTTTAATATTAATATATCTTCTAACATTATTTTATTCATTTCAAAGACTCAATGTAAAAAGAATTTTTTAGTAAACGTGGATTCCCATTTTCATGGGAATGACAAGAACGATGGGGAATGACAAATTTTAGTAAACGTGGATTCCCACCCGATAGAGACACTCGAGTGCAGGCTGCTTAGGAAGAACGAATATTAAAAACGCGGGAATGATAAACTTTGAGACATTCTGAGACGACAGACTTCGCTTGTTTTGTTTGTGTCTGTCATTGCCATGAAAATGGGAATCCATGTTTAATATTAATTTAGTTTCTAACATTATTGTTTTTAAAAACGCAATGTAAAAAGAATTTTTCAGTAAACATGGATTCCCGCTTTCGCGGGAATGACAAACCGACGGGGGATTGACAAACTTTTAGACATTTTGAGACGACAGACTGCGTCTGTTTTTATAAAACAGCCGAAGGCTGTCTGGCAGAATTTTTTAGTAAACGTGGATTCACACCCGATAGAGACACTCGAGTGCAGGCTGATTAGGAAGAACGAATATTAAAAACGCGGGAATGACAAGAACGATGGGGAATGACAAATTTTAGCAACCTTGGATTCCCCCCCCCCCGATAGAAACATTCGGGTGCAGGCTGCTTAGGAAGAACAAATATTTAAAAACGCGGGAATGACAAACCTTGAAAAAACGATTGACGAAACAGAAACAAACAAAACAGACGAAGTCTGTTTCACGGGAATTGCAAAGCCGCAAAATTAAGGTTTAATTTTCTTTTTTTATGTCTTTGCTTTTTTCAAGGAGTTTATTTAAGGCGTTTTGGGCGGTTTTTGCAGAACATATTACGGCGTTTCCGCCGACGCAGCCGTTTTCGCAGCACATTACTTCAACAATATTTCCCTGCGCGCATTTTCCTTCTCTGAGAGCCTGCTTTAAAACATTAATCGTCTGTTTGTTTAAACCGTTTATCAAGACGGGGTCGGACTGCGTTTTGGCAAGAAAGGACACCGCTTTAGCAACGCCAGAAGTAACTCCAAAACCGCGCCCTTGTTTAGAGCTTTCAACGCCGTACTCAGATTTTTCGCAATCTAAAACTTCTATGTTTTTAGCTATAAACAATGCCCCGAGTTCCTCGTAATTTATAACGTAATCTATATTATCGTTATAAAAAGCCTCGTTCTTTTTAGCCACGCACGGACCGATAAAAACAGTTATCGCCGACGGATAAAGCGATTTAACTTTTTGCGCAGTATAATAAAGCGGAGTTTTAGTGTCAGAAACGTATTTTTTAATATCGGGTAAATGTTTTTTTATAAAACCGTTATATCCCGCGCAGCACGAAGTCGTCATAAACGGCACGCCTTCTTTCATGCGTTCGTCAAATTCGGCAGCTTCGTTTTTTATCGTAATGTCGGCGCCCATGGCAACTTCATAGACATCCGTAAAGCCGGCTTTTATTATCGCGCTTTTTAGCTGATAAATATCTCCGGGAAATTGTCCGGCTATTGAAGGAGCAGTCATGGCTATGATTTTTACGCCTTTGCTTTTATTTTCCAAATTTTTTAATACATCGACTATCTGGCTTTTTTCGTGAACGGCGCCAAACGGACAGTTTATTATGCATTTTCCGCAGGAAATACAGCGCTCATAATCGATGCGCGCAATTCCGTTTTCATTTTTCTCTATAGCGTCAACAGGGCATGAGTCTTCGCAGGGAACTCTTATTTGCGCTATTGCTCCGTAAGGACAGGCCGAAATGCACATCTTGCAGTTTTTACATTTTTTAGCGTCTATCACAGACTTGCCTGCGGCAAAAGTTATTGCGTTAAACTTACAGCTTTGCATGCACATTCTTGCAACGCAGCCCTGACAAATATCGGTTACAAAAACTCTTGTTGCCGCGCATCCTTTGCAGGCTATATCGATAATCGTCAGCGGCTGAAAATGAGGTTTTTTGCGTTCAAGAGCTCTATTGGCATATTGCGCCAATTCGGTTATTTCATCGTCGTCTTCAATTGAAAAACCCAAACCCGCTATCACTCTGTCGCGCAAAACTGCGCGCTCTTTATAAATGCAGCAGCGATAAGAAACTTCCGTCCCTTTAGGACGCATTTCAAAAGGTATAAGACGCGCGTTATTTGCAAAATCGCCGGATAAAAACGCCCTTATTATCCGTATAAGAACTTCTTTTTTTAATTGTATAAATTGTTTTACGCTCATAATTTTTTTTCAATATGCTCCAAAACTTTTTCTATCGTAGCGCTTTCTACTATTTCGCCGTCGATTTGAACATACGGAGGTTTTCCATGCTCTCCTCGTGAAACGCATTCGCCAAGACAATTATGTCCGACAATGTTTACTTTGTCGCCAAACTTTAATGGAATCATATCCACAAGTTCCTGCAAATAAGAAGAGCCCATCACGTAACAGCTTGTTCCAAGACATATTTTCACGTCGATCTTCTTCATCTAAGCGCCCCCTAAAATCTTATATGTATTGCAAAGTTACTTTTTTTATGTGCTTTTCTTCAAGAAGTTTAGATATTTTTTTGACTATATTTTTTCTGATTTCAAGCTCCACCGGCAAATTAGGATCGTAATGGGAAGGGTTAACCTTTGCCCCGACCATAAAATCTATGCAGTCGCTGTCAAGAAAAAATTTCACCAGCTGTCCTGCTGCGTCGTCGGAAATAGCAGATTCTGCGTCTTCAAGGTATTGCGCCGCGCGAGTCATTGTCAAAACGCCTTCGGTTACCAAATCTACTCCCTGCATTTCCATTAAGCTTGGAAGAGCGCCCGAGTTGACCGATATTTTAGCGCGCACGGGAACGTTTAATTCGCGCGAAACTACATTTGCGGTAGTTCCGCCGCATATTGCTTTTTTACCGTCAAAATTTTTAAAAGCATTGGCGTATTCATTGTCTTTTTCCGCATGATACGGCGGGCCTGTAAAAACAAGAGCTTTGCGCGGACTGCGGAAGTAAATAGAAACTGCGGAAATATCGTCCTTAGCTTTTCTGAAAGATTCTGCCGATAAAGCAAATTCAACCACAGATTTTGAAAGATCTCTGCTTGAAATGAAAGGATCGTCGTAAAGAAGTCTTAAAATAAAACCTATCACTCCGTCGCGGCGCAATCCTAATTTTAAACCGTTTGAGCCAAGCCCCGCCTGCGTAACGCCGTCAGAACAAAAAATAAGCCTGTCTTCTATTTCAAGTTTAATATCGTATATGCGCATTTGTCTGTCGGCAAAAGTTTTAGACGCCACTGTCTGAGGCTGAAAATCTAAAATATTTCCGCCGCGTATCCATATAAATTTAGGATTTCCCTCTTCCACAATGCGCGCCGTTCCGTCTTCTGCGCAATCTATCGCCGAAAAAGTTGAATAACTTATTTTTCTCACTTTGCACACCGGAAGAGAATTTAAAATAATTTCGCAGGCTTTGCGGATGTCGGCGCCGGCTTCAATAAATTTCAGCAGCATCGTCGCCGTCATACACGAAAGAATATTGGCCTTAATTCCGCTGCCCAGCCCGTCGGACAAAACGGCTATAACCCTGCCGGGCGCTCTTTTTGAAGCGAAATAATCGCCGTAAGCGTTTTGGCTGTATTTTTTTTGTCTTGCGCAGTCAATATCAATGAACATCGTCTTCGTAGTCCTCTGCAATTGAATTTAAAAGCAGTTCGGTCTCCACCATATGTTCGCCTAAAAGACAGGCGATTTCCTGAACGGTGGCGACGTTTTTGGTGATAACGTCGCGGGCTTTCTGCGCAATTTTTTCCCTGTTCATTTCAGATTGCGTAACGTCTATAATAATAGCTCCGGCGATTTCGTTGTTTTCAATAGTAAAAGCGGTTATATCGTAAAGTTTGTTTTTTACGTGAAAATGTTCTTTATGAATATCTTTTCCCGATTCGAGAGCCTGCTTAAAAATTTCAGGAAAATCTATTATTTTGTCTATCGCCGCTCCGGCAAGCCCGTCGGGGCGCGAGGTAAAAACTTTATAAGAGTCTTTATCGCAAAACATCCGCATAAAAGCGTCGTTTGCCTCCACGATATTTAAATTGTCGTCAACAATAACTACGGCGGCCGGCATGCATCTAAGCATCGCATCGGCTTTGCGCATTGCTATTTTTCTCATATAGGAAACGCACATTGAAGGTTCGGCAACGCCTGAAATAAGAGCGCTTGCCAAATCTTTGCAGGTAGGGTAGCCGCAGCCTCCGCAGTTAAGCTCGTCTTCTTCCGTATGTTTGCCGATTTTTTTCATCGCTTTTGAAATTTCAGGAAAAGAATAAAGTTTATATTCTACGGCAGAAGGTTTATAAGTTTCGTTTACTACGGCTTGCGGGATTTGAGGTATTTTTTCGCGTTTTTTTATTTTTGAAAGAATTTCAGAAGTTATGCTGATTCCCGATTTTTTCGCGCCGGCGCACGGACCGTTTACGCAGCCGCCGCTGCAGGCGAGAACTTCTAAAAATATTTTTTTGCCGGAAGGCTTATAGCCTTTAAGGGCGTGTTCTATTGAGGGCAGAGAACTTAAACTTATATACTGAACGTCGCCGGCTATTTCAGTTTGTTTTATGGTATCGTTCATCCCGCCTTCAATGGGGTAGAGAGCTCCTTCATAAGCGCATTGCCAAATAAAACCGCCGCAATCAAAATCTTCAAAATGAGACGCATCTATAAATTCTTCGTTCATCCAAAGCTTAAGTTCTTCAAAAGTAATCGCGGCGCTTATCAGCTCCGGATGTTTTTTAGCCTCATTTTTTTTAGCTATGCACGGACCTATAAAAACTACGGATATGTCGTCGCCGTAATGTTCTTTTAACATTTTTGCGTGGGTAAGCGCCGGCGACGCTATCGGAACTATATTTCTTGTAAATTTAGGTTTATAAAGCCTTATGTAATCAACTGCCGCAGGGCAGGCTCCGGATATGTAGAGATCCTGCCTGCCGTCTTTAAGTATGAGCGCGGTTTTAATTGAAACTTCCTGAGCGCCTAAAGCCGTTTCGCTTACGCCTTCAAAACCCAGCTTTTTAAAAAGCAAAGCCGCAGCCTGAGGCGTATAATCAAAAATTCCCGACCAGCTTGGCGCAAGAGAAACAAAAACTCTGCGTCCGTCTTTAA
Source organism: Endomicrobium sp. (assembly GCA_031273645.1). GTDB lineage: Bacteria > Elusimicrobiota > Endomicrobiia > Endomicrobiales > Endomicrobiaceae > JAISLV01. Next base: position 2,619 of record JAISRM010000107.1, on the reverse strand, counting down.
TCATATTCTTAACAAATTCTATATCTTGGCGCACCCGTTTTGCGCCCGACGGACACGCCCGCACGCACGAACCGCACGCTATGCATTTATCCCCGAGAACAGACGCCGAGCCGCCGTTTATCCTGATAGCTTTTACATAACATTCTCTTACGCAGCGGTAACAATCGTGGCATTCGTTTTTAAGCGTGTAAACCGGATATAACTCGTTCATCGCAAACCCTCTTAATTTGACGCAAAGCCGCTTTATTTCCCGTGATTAATCGTAAACTGTAAAAAGTTTCCTATCAGATTTTCGTTCCAAACCTGAATGCCTTCCGCAACTTCTATAACGCATGGCGAAAAATTCCATATATACTTAATTCCGGATTTTACAAGAAAATCGGCGACGGGCTGCGCAAATTTCCTTGGAACCGTTAAAATTGCAATCTGCACGTTTAAACGGGAAGCAAGATTTTCAAGTTTTGAAATATGGAAAACTTCTTTTCCGTTTGTTGACATTCCGACTTTTAAAGGATCGTTGTCAAACAAAGCCAAAATGCTAAATCCGTAAAGTTCAAAATTATCGTACTTAGCCAAAGCCATTCCGAGATTTCCCGCGCCGACGATAAACGCTTCTTTCTTTTTAATAAATCCCAAAAATTTTTCTATTGATTGCTTTAATTCAACGACGGGATAGCCCACTTTGCAAATCCCGTCGTTGTTAAGCAGTTTTAAATCTTTTCTTATCTGCGACGCGTCTATTTTCAGCAGAGCCGCTATTTGCGGGCTTGTCGCGTAAGAAATATTTTTTTCCATATACCCGACAAGAATATTGTGGTAAAGCGTGAGCCTGTGAATTACTTTGTCAGATAATTTCATTTTTAATTTTCTCCGTTATAAGCATTTACGAGTATTTCTTTTAAATCTTTTATAAGCGGATAAGCAGGGTTTGCTCCGGTGCATTGATCGTCAAAAGCAAGTTCCGCCAATTCGTCGAGCTTTGCGTAAAATTTATCTTCGCTAACGCCGGCGTCTTTAATTGAAAGAGGTATTCCTATTTCGCGTTTTAATTGCGTTATTGCGTTTAAAAGCAGCTCTATTTTTTCGTCGTCGCTGTTTCCGCCGAGATTTAATTCGTCGGCTATTTGTCCGTATTTTGCTTTAGCCGCCGGATATTTATACTGCGGGAAAATTCCCTGTTTTTTCGGGCAGTCCGTAGCGTTAAAACGTATTACCTGATTTATAAGCAAAGCGTTTGCAATACCGTGCGGGATATTAAACGCCGCGCCGATCTTATGCGCCATAGAATGACATATTCCCAAAAACGCGTTTGCAAAAGCCATGCCGGCAAGAGTTGACGCGTAATGCATTTTTTCTCTGGCTACGGGATCTTCTTTTCCGCCTTGATACGAACGCGGCAAATATCTAAATATAAGTTTTACGGCCTCAAGCGCGGGCGAATTGGTAAAGTTTGTGGCAAGCACGGAAACATAGGATTCTAAGGCGTGCGTTAAAGCGTCTATTCCGGAAGCCGCGCACAAACCCTTAGGCATAGAATCTACAAAATTCGGATCTATGATCGCCATATCCGGAGTAAGAGCATAGTCTGCAATAGGATATTTGATATGCGTTTTATCGTCGGTGATAACCGCAAACGGCGTAACCTCTGAGCCCGTTCCCGAAGTTGTGGGAATAGCGACAAGCATCGCTTTTGCGCCAAGATCGGAAATAGAGCATATTCTTTTTCTTATATCCATAAATCTCATGGCTATATCGCTAAAATTAATATCGGGACGCTCATACATCAGCCACATAATTTTTGCGGCGTCTATAGGCGAGCCTCCTCCGAAAGCTATTATAACGTCCGGCTGATAAGTTTTTATCATTTGCAAAGCTTCGTCTATGGTTGAAAGAGTGGGATCGGGTTTTACGTCAAAGAAAATCTGATAATCAAGCCCCGCCTCTTTAATTACTCCCGTAATATTATAAACCGCTCCGGAATCAAACAAAAATCTGTCCGTAACTATAAAAGCGCGTTTTTTACCGGCAAGCTCGCGCAAAGCAAGATCGGTAGCGCCCCTCTTAAAATAAATTTTTGAAGGCACTCTAAACCAAAGCATATTTTCCCTTCTTTCAGCGACAGTTTTATAATTTAACAAATGTTTTACCCCCACGTTTTCGCTCACGGCATTTCCTCCCCAAGAACCGCATCCCAAAGTTAAAGACGGCTCTAACTTAAAATTATACAAATCTCCGATTGCGCCTTGCGAAGACGGAGAATTGACAAGAATGCGCCCGGCGTGAAGCTTTCCGGCAAAAAAATCTATTCTGTCTTGCCTTCTTTCGTCGGTATAAAGAACGGCCGTATGTCCTGCTCCGCCGAGTTCCACAAGCTGATGGGCTTTTGAAACGGCGTCTTCAAAGTTTTCGGCTTTATATACGGCTATTACGGGCGAGAGTTTTTCATGGGCAAATTCTTCATCAACAGTCGTTTTCTCAACTTCGCCGGCAAGAATTTTGGTGTCGGCAGCGACGGTAAAACCTGCCATCTGGGCTATTTTTGCAGCCGGCTGGCCGACTATATTTGCATTTAATTTGCCGTCGATAATTATAGTTTTTGCAACGCTTTCTTTTTCCTGT
>JAISRM010000074.1 GCA_031273645.1 Endomicrobium sp. | reverse complement strand
ACCCGACAGACTTCTTCCTATGAAATGGCGCGTTGTAAAAGAAGCCGATCTAAGCGCTCCGGGTTTTGTGTTATACGACGAAGGCTGGACTGAACCTTGGTCTTTTTTCAAAGACCGCGCGGCGTTTTCGTCAGATCCCGGATCAAACCTCTATAAAGGTCATGAACAGATAAAATTTTATGACAGGCGCGGTTATAAATGGAATGCCGCGCAGACTTTGTACGGAGATCTGCCGGACGATAAAAAATTAAGGATATATTTTGCGGCAGATTTTAATCAGGCGCAAAGAGGATACGTTTACAAGACAAATTCGATAGTAATTGAATTTTATACAGAATAAATGAGAAAACCTTTAATACTTGCCGCCATTTTAATAGTTTCCGACCAGTTTACAAAATATCTTGCCGATAAGTTGGTTCCTTACGGAGAATTTGTAAACGTTATTCCTTTTTATAATTTTTTTAATATTACAAATGTCAGAAATACCGGCGCGGCTTTCAGCATGTTTCAGGGGAAGAACTTCTTCTTTATAATTTTTATTGCGGTTTTTTTATCGGCGATCGCGGTTTGGCTTTATAAAAACCGTTTGAAAATTTCAAAAATACAAACTTATGCTTTTGTTTTAATTATTGCCGGCGGTTTTGGAAATCTTATAGACAGAGTTCTGAGAGGCTCGGTCGTGGATTTTCTTGATTTCGGCATAAATTCTTTAAGATGGCCGTCGTTTAACGTTGCCGATTCCTGCGTGTGCGCAGCCGCCGCGCTTATTTTTATAGAATTGTTAAAAAAAAATAAACGCTAACCACAGACTTCGTCTGTTTTATGGTACAGCATTCGTCCGGTTTGTCAATTGTTTTGACAAGGTCTGTTGTGTTTGTGTCTGTCATCATCCCATGAAAATGGGACAGGCTTTGCCTGTTTTATGAAATACAGCCAGTGTCTGCAGACTTCGTCTGTTTTGTCAATGGTTTTTACAATGTCTGTTTTGTTTGTGTCTGTCATTCCCGTGTTTTTAATATTTGTTCTTCCTTAGCAGCCTGCACTCGAGTGTTTTTATCGGGTGGGAATCCATGTTTAATATTAATATAGTTTTTTAACATTATTTCTTTTCAGACTTCGTCTGTTTTATGGAACACATCCGGTGTTTGTTTTGTCAATGGTTTTTACAAGTCATTTATTTTCTTATTACCTGTTTGTAACGGAGATTTATGCATCCTATACTTGTGTCATTTTTTGGAATCAATTTGTACTCATACGGCTTATTTGCGGCTTTGGGATTTTTTACGGCTTTTTTGTACATTTCCAATACCGTAAATAAATCGCAAGGCCGTATAATTTCGCAGCGGCATTTGCAAAACTTGTTTTTATATTCCGTAATAGCGGCTATCGTCGGCGCAAGAATCTCATACGTTTTAACTAATTTAAGAAGTTTTCTCTCTGCTCCGGCCGACATCTTTAAAATTTGGGAAGGCGGGCTCGTTTATTACGGCGGTTTTATATGCGCGGTTTTGTTCGTCATATTTTATTGCAAGAGCAACAAAATAGACGTTTTTAAATTTTCAGACATTATAGCTCCGGCGTTGGCTTTGGGGCATGCTTTCGGGCGCATAGGCTGTTTTATGGCGGGCTGTTGTTACGGTAAGCCTTCCAATGCTCTTTGGAGCGTGGTGTTTTCAAATCCCGATTCTCTCGCCGTAAAAAACGTTCATATTCATCCTACGCAGATTTACGAATCTTTGTCCGACTTTATTATTTTTATTTTGCTGCGCGCTTATAATAAAAAAAGCCATGCCGACGGTAAAACGGCGGCTTTTTATATGATAGGATATGCGGCGATGAGATTTGTTGTGGAATTTTTCAGGGGAGATTTTCGCGGAGACTACTTTTTTGGATTGTCTCCTTCGCAAAATATTTCAATATTGCTGTTTGCCTGCGGCGTTTTGCTTTTGTTTGTATCGGCAAAGAGAGAAAAATGCTTCCGGTAATAAATTTAGGATTTATAAGTTTAGACGCGTATTCGTTCTTTATGGTTTGCGGTTTTTATTTTGCTTTTTTATACGCGCTGTTCTTTTTAAAAAACTATAAGACGAAATTTGTAACCGAAAAAGAACTCTATTTTATATTAGCCTGCCTTTTCTTTTGCGCTATGTTTGGCGCAAAAGCCGCTTTTTTGTTTGCAGAAAGACCCGATATTTTCCTGCAAGATCCTCTGAGTATTTTTAAGATATGGGAAGGCGGTTTTGTATATTACGGCGGTCTTATCGGCGCTGTTTGCGGCGTTTATATCTATTTGAAAATAAGAAAGATTTCCGTAGTTTTGTTTAGCGACATGCTTGCCGTATGCCTTGCGATAAATGTTTTTTTTATAAGAACGGGGTGTCTTTTTGCGGGCTGCTGTTACGGGAAAGAAACTTCTTTGCCATGGGGATTAAAATTTAGCGCAGGCGCCCCGCTTCATCCTACGCAGATTTACGAAATGGCAGGGGCTTTCGCCCTTTTTTTATTTTTACATTTTTATAATAAAAAGAATTTCGGACGCGGAAAAACTTTGGCTTTGTTTTTGTGCGGATATTCTTTGATAAGGTTTGCGATAGAGTTTTTAAGAGGAGACGAAAGAGGCGCTTATCATTTCGGTCTTTCCGTATCGCAAAATATTTCAATAGCAGTTTTTGCCGTTGCGGCAATTATATTTTATAAGGCGGATAAAAATGCCCGAAACGATAACGTATGAAAAATTTGAAAGAGAAAGGCTTGACTCTTTTTTAGCGGAAGTTTATAAAGAATATTCGCGTTCCTATTTTCAAAAAATTATTGAAAAAGGAAAAGCGTTTGTAAACAAAAAAGCAGTTTTGCCAAGCTGCAAATTAAAACGCGGAGACAAAATAGAGTTTGAATTTGAAAAAGAAGAAAGTTTAGGTTTAAAACCGGAAAAAATAAAATTAGATATTATATATGAAGACGATGACATTATAATAGTAAATAAGCAGCCGGGCATTGTCGTTCATCCTTCCTACGGGCATCCCGACGGAACTTTGTTAAACGCTTTAATGTGGCATGCAAAAGGCGGCTACAATCCTTATCTTGTTCACAGGCTTGATAAAGACACTTCGGGGCTTATAATTTTTGCAAAAAATGAAAAATCAAAAATCAGCATTTCAAAGCAGCTTCAAAAAAGAGCGGTCAAGAAAATATATTATGCCGCAGTTAAGGGCATAATAGTGGAAAACAGGGGAAGAATAGAAGCTCCTTTGGGACGTTCTGCGCAAAACAGAAAGCTGATGTCGGTTAATCCTTCGGCAAAGAAAATGGCTATAACGGAATTTAAAGTAGTCGCAAGACACGATGACTACACTCTGTTGGAAATAAGAATTATTACAGGCAGAACCCATCAGATAAGAAGCCATATGAAATACATAAATCATCCGGTGATCGGCGACAAACAGTACGGCGGCCCTGAAACGATAGGCGCAAAAAGTTACAAAAGGCAAATGCTTCACGCCTGCCGCGTAACTTTTACTCATCCTAAAACGTCCAAACCCGTCGAGTTTAGCGCTCCGCTGCCGCAAGATATGAAAGAAATATTTAACGTCAATTAACCAGACTTCGTCTGCAGGCTTCGCCTATTTTACGGAAACACAGACTTCGTCTGCAGGCTTCGCCTATTTTACGGAAACACAGACTTCGTCTGCAGGCTTCGCCTGTTTTACGGAAACACAGACTTCGTCTGCAGGCTTCGCCTGTTTTACGGAAACACAGACTTCGTCTGTGTTTCAGGGTTTGTCATTCCCATGAAAATGGGAATCCATTTTTAATACAAATATAGTCTCTAACATTATTTCTTTTCAGACTGCGTCTGTTTTTATAAAACAGCCGAAGGCTGGCGAGTTTAAAAAATCAGCTAAGCGCTGATATTGCAGAAATTTCTGCGCGGAGTTTTATTTCTGACGGCGCTTGAATTATTCAATTATAAATATGCGAAACTATTTAAATAAAATCATTTATTTTTTTGACCCTCATGCAAAAGGCGCGCTTTTTACGCGTTTTGGGATAAGCGGAGTTTTGGTTATTGCAATTATTGCGCTGGCGGTTTATTGTTCGATCGTTTTTAAAATTCAAACTTTTGCAGGCTGGCTGTTTGCAAATATTCCTTTATTTATACATGAGCCGGGACATAAAATTTTTAACATTCTTTTTGGCGGCAACATGTTTATGACGGTTATCGGCGGAACGGCTATGGAAATAATTGTTCCTCTATGGTGTTTTTTATATTTTCAGCGCAAAGGCTGGGTAATACAATCAGATATATGCCTTCTTTTGCTGGCTTTGTCTTTTAAATCTATAGGTCATTATACGGGAGCGCAGGTTCTTGACGATGAAATAACATTAATCAACGCTGCAGAACCTATAACCGATTGGGATTATATGCATAAATGGTTTCATACTGTCGGCAAAGAATACTATATGAGATACGGCTTTTACATACTTTCCTCTTTTACTGCAGGCGTCGGTTTTTGGCTTTTAGGAGCGCATATTTACAAATTTTTTAAAGAACCGATAAATATGAGAGACGAATCTTAAAACAGACTGCGTCTGCAGACTGCGTCTGTTTTTATAAAGGTTTCTTTTCGGGTATTCCGGTTTTTCTGGGGAATTGCGCGGGGGTGTCTTTGTATTTTTCAAAGACGAGGATTTGATAATCTATATCGTTGTCCGGCAGTTTATAGTCAATAGTTTCAACAAGCTTTCCTCCAAGGTGCTTTAAAGCGTTTTCTACAGACGGCAATCCTTCCTCTATGCTTTGAGCCGAATTTTTTGTTTTATGTACAATGAAATAACCGCCTTTTTTTAACAGCGGTATTGAAATTTCAAGATTTGGCGAAAATTTGCTGACCGCTCTTGAAAGAACAATGTCGTATTTTGCGCGGTATTTTTCGTTTTGACCTGACTCTTCGGCTCTGACATTAAGTATCTCAATATCAAATTTAAGTTTTTGATTTGAGTTTTCAAGAAATTTGCATTTTTTTGTTATTGACTCAACAAGAGTAAGTTTGATTTCGGGCATAACTATTTTTACCGGTATTCCCGGCATTCCCGAACCTGTTCCTAAATCGGCTATTTTTAATATCGGCGGGCGCGCAACGGTCTGCGGTTTGCAGGGTTTAATTTGATTTGGGTCTTGCGGTTTTTTATCGCCGTTAATTGCATTTTGGAGTATTGCTTTTGCGGCATATAAACTGTCGCAGAAGTGTCTGTATAAAATGTCGGTTTCGTTTTTGTATGAAATAAGATTGAACATTGCGTTCCATTCTATAAGCTCGTTAAAATAAATTTTAAATTTTTCAAGACTTTGCCGTGAAAAATCTGAAATTATATTTTGTCTGACATAATTATAAAACCCGTCGAATGATTCGTTTTTCATAATAATTCAATTATGACGCGCGCCAAAGGTTTTTGCCTTTGGCGCGCGTCAAGCGTTTATTGTCCTTAGAGGTTTATATTATTGCGCCTGTTCGAGACTTTTTAAAAGAAGATCTGCCTGTTTGTTTGTTTCTTCCTGTTTTGCCGCCGCAGCCTTTACAATATCGTCGGCTTTTTTGTATTCAGATTCTCTTTCTATTTTTGCTTCTCTAAGTATCGTTTTTATTTCGTTGGTGTCATTGTTAAACTGAAGTCTTGCCTTGTTTCTTATAGCTTTTGCCTGCGCGTCAAGATTTCTGGCTTCAGTTTCGTAATTTGCTTTTTCGGCTTTTGCTTTTTCTTTTAACGTTTTGCTTCTTTCAATTACTATGCCTTCTTTACTTTTTGCTTTGTCTTTTATGTCTTTTGCCTGAGCGTCGGCTTTTTTCTTTTCGTATTTTGCCTGATCCTTCATTTCTTTAACTTCCGCTTTTATAGAGTTGGATTTCTTTTTTGCTTCTTTTACGGCGGCTTTTTGCGCGGCTATCTGTTCTTTGCTTTGCGCTGCATCTTCTTCTTTTTGTTTTGCAATTGCGATTTTTTCGGCTTCTTCAGCTTCAATTGCCTTGCGGATTGTTTCTGCCGCCGCGGCGGTTTCGTCGTTTTGGGAAGCGTCGCTTGCCGCTTCGACCGAAGTTTCTTCGGTTGCTGCAGACGGCTGTTCTTCTTGGGCAAAACTTGGCGTAAATAACGCGAATGTAAAAACGGCCGCGCTTAACAATGATGTAAACTTTTTCATTTTTTACTCTCCTTTTTTATTTAGAGCTTGTGCTCTGTCATATTTTATTTTTAAAATTATTTGCCATGCGGCAAGCATAAGAATAATCAAATTGCTTACAAATATCGGCGGTTTCCAAAATACGAATCCGTAAATTATCCAAGCCGCCGTTCCTGCGGCAAAGATCAAAAACATCGGCATAGACACGTCTTTTGCGGATTTTGTTTTCCATGTTTTATAAACTTGGGGGATAAACGCGCTTGTCGTAAGCGCGCCGGCAAAAAAGCCGAGTAATTCAAATGAAAACATTTTTTGCGGTCTCCAAATCTAAAGCCTTGTAAGTTTTGCCGCCTATTACCGCCAAAGAACTTATGGCTTTTTGAGGACAATAAGACGAACATCTTAAACATATCTGGCATTTGCCTTTAAAAAACGGATACCCGCGCATTTCAATGTTTTGCGTCGGGCAAATTTGAGCGCAAAATCCGCATTTTACGCACAAATCTTTTGTAATTTTTAAGTTCAGTATTTTTTGAAAAAGAGCCGTTTTCCATAAATTTGTAACAAAAGCAGAGATTGCAAAGAAAAATTTTAAAATAAAATTAGTGTTTTCCGGTTTTGACGTTTCGTTTAGAATATCGCGGGCAAAACGTTCTATTTTAGCGTAAGTAAATTCTGTGGTCTTTTTATTTCTTTGCTCGCCTTGAATTCCTAAAAAATTGTTCGGCATTATAAAACCTTTAGTCGCAGTGACTTTGTAGCCTTTATCTTTTAAAATGCTTCCGACGTTTGCGGCGGCCTTAAGAGAATTGTTGCCCATAGTGCAAAAAACAAAGGCTTCGGTTCCAAAAGCCTGCGGCATGTTTTGTATAAATTCTCTTACGAAAGGATAAGCGTTCCAGCATGCGACGGTGAAAGCTATGCCGACGGTATTAGATAAGTCAACGGACTGCGGTTGGCTTTTTTCAATCCTTATAAGATTTACTTCGTTTTCATTTTCTTCAAAAACGCGTTTTATTTTTTGCGCGGCAAGATACGTATTTCCCGTGCCTGAAAAAAAATATATGTTAGTTTGTCTGCTTTGCATTTTTTTTCTCTTTCCTTTGTTTTTCAAGATATACGGTCAAAATTGCGATGTCCGACGGTTTTATGGCGTGTATTCTTGAAGCCTGTCCTATAGTTTGCGGACGCACTTGGCTGAGCCTCGATTTTGTTTCCGCCGAAAGAGATTCAAGTTTGTCGTAGTCAAAATCGTCGGGAATTTTTCTGTCTTGGTTTTTCTTTACTTTATGGGCTATTTTATCCTGAATTTCTATATAGCCTTCGTATTTTTTATGTATGTAAACTTCTTCTTTTGCTTTTTCAATAGACCACGGCGTTAATTGCAAATCCGTAGGAAGACTGTCTGTGTTTGCCTCGTAAATATCCGTTACGGCTTGTCTGTATAATTCAAATTTTTTATAAGCTGCGTCGGAAATTAAACCGATTGCTCTGCCCGTGTCCATTAAACGCAAATCCGCGTTGTCGTTTCTTATCGAAAGCCTGTATTCTGCCCTTGAGGTAAACATTCTGTAAGGTTCGTCCATGCCCTTTGTAGTGATGTCGTCGATAAGAATCCCTATATAAGATTCGTTTCTTGCAAGTATAAGAGGATCTTGTCCTTTAACGTAGAGCCCGGCGTTTACGCCTGCGATAAAGCCTTGCGACGCGGCTTCTTCATAACCGGTCGTTCCGTTAATCTGCCCGCCTAAAAATAAGTTGGGAACATTTTTTGTCGCAAGCGCTTTTGTAATTTGCAAAGGGCTTGAATAGTCGTATTCTATGGCGTAAGCGTATCTTATTACTTTTGCTTTTTCAAGTCCGGCTATTGAATTTATCATTTGCTGCTGCAAATCAAACGGAAGTCCGGTATAAAGACCGTTGAGGTAAATTTCGTTAGTGTTGTAACCTTCGGGTTCGACAAAAATGTGATGACTTGTTTTTTCGGGGTATCTTTCAATTTTTTCTTCGATTGCCGGACAGTATCTGGGACTTTTGCTTTCTCCGCTGCTTATAGGTATCGAAGACAATGCGAGATTGTCGCCGACTATTTTATGGGTTTGAGGATTAGTGTAAGTAAGCCAGCAGGGCAGCTGTTTGAGATTTTTTCTCCAAGGCTCAACTTCCGTAAAATGTGAAAAAGGTCTCGGGTTTTCATCGCCCGGCTGTACGGTCATTTTTGAATAGTCTATGGAATTTGAATTGATTCTTGGAGTTGTCGTCGTCTTAAATCTTCCCAATTTAATGCCGCAGTCTTCAATTAATGATTTTGAAAGGTGGGCAGCTTCTCTTTCGTTAAACCTTCCGCCGTTAAAAAAGAATTTGCCAAGATGTATGGTGCCTCTTAAAAAAGTTCCGGTAGTCACGACGGCGGCGTCTGTTTCAATTGTTTCGCCGGTAAGAATTTTAACTCCGCAGACTTTTCCGTTTTTTACTATAAGAGCCGTCGCTTCCGATTGTAAAATATCAAGATTTTGCGTGTTTTCAAGAGTTTTCGCCATTAAAATTGAATAAAGCTGTTTATCGCACTGCGCTCTTGGCGACCACACCGCCGGCCCTCTTGAACTGTTTAATATTTTAAACTGCAACCCGGCATGATCGGTATTCCACGCCATTTCGCCGCCCATTGCGTCTATTTCGCGCACCATCTGTCCTTTTGCAATTCCTCCCACTGCGGGATTGCACGGCATTCTTGCTATTGAGTCGATGTTTAACGTTATTACAAGAGTCTTCAATCCCATTCTTGCGCACGCAAGAGCCGCTTCGCAGCCTGCATGTCCGGCGCCTATAACTATCACGCTGTATTTTGTATCCATGTTCGGTTCTCCCCTTTTTTATGAATTTTACATTTTTAAACATGTATGTTCAAGTTGAAAATAATTGCCGTATTTAATAAACTAATGAATTAGCGGTCTGCGCTGATATGCGCGCCGTATCTTTATTGGCGGGCGTACACTATGGATAAATCTGCAAAACAAGGAAACATCATAATCGTTTCAGCTCCTTCCGGCGCCGGAAAAACCAGCATATGCAGCCAGATTATCAAATCCGATAAAAATACGCTTTACTGCATATCTTATACTACAAGATCTCCGCGCAAGGGCGAAAAAGACGGCAGGGAATATTTTTTTACCGATGAAATTAAATTTAAGAAAATGATAAAAAATTCGGAGTTTGCAGAGTGGGCAAAAGTCCATTCAAATTATTACGGAACGCCGAAATCCTTTTTGGATAAAACTTTAAAAACCGGCAAAAACGCGCTTTTAGACATCGACGTGCAAGGCGGCGTTAAAATAAAAAAACAGTATCCGCAGGCGTGCATGATATTCGTAATGACTCCGGATCTTAAAACTTTGGAAAAAAGGCTTACGCTTAGAAACAAAGACAGCAAAGAAACAATAAAAATGCGTATGGACAACGCAAAAAAGGAGCTGGCCTATTTAAATAAATACGATTATCTGATAATAAACGACGATCTGGAAAATTCCGTTGAAAATGTTAAGACTGTAATAAAGTCTTTATATTATAAAGTCCGAAAGGACAAAAAATATTTTTAGGAGAGACAACTATGGCGCTAACGCAAAATAAGCTTGTGGAAGAAGTTTTTAAGTCCAAACTGGGAAGATACGATATTGTGAGGCTTGCTTTAGACTGGATAGAAGTGAAAAAATACGACGAAGATTACAGAAAACTTACCCAGGCCGAGCTTATAAATAAAGCGTTGGGCGACGTAGTTGAAAATATTGCCACTCCGGAAAAAATAGCGGAGCTTCGCAAAAAAGTGAAAAAGGAAGAAAAGAACCGAGAGCCTGTTCAAGAAGGAATAAAATGATTTTGAAGGATAAAAACGTAATTTTAGGCATTACCGGCGGAATAGCCGCTTATAAAGCCTGCGATATAATAAGAGCTTTGGTAAAACTTGAGGCTAATGTCGAATGCATTCTTACCGAAAACGCAGCCAAATTTATTACGCCGCTCACTCTTCAAACTTTGTCAAAAAACGCGGTTTACTGCGATATGTTTGAAAAAATCGGAAAATGGGAAATAAGCCATGTGTCTTTGGCAAAAAAAGCCGACATAATATTGATAGCGCCGGCTACTGCGGAAATTATTTCAAAGCTTGCCTGCGGCAGCGCGCGCGATTTGCTTTTATGCACGGTTTTGGCCTCAAAAGCTAAAGTGATCGTGTGTCCGGCGATGAATGAAAATATGTTTTCTCATGCGGCGACGCGTAAAAATATTGAAACGCTTCAAGGTTACGGATACGAATTTGTAATGCCGCAAACGGGAGAACTTGCCTGCGGCTTAAGCGGAGACGGTCGTCTTGCCGATACGCAGACGATCTTAAAAACCGTTGTCGGCGCTTTGACGCAAAAGCGCAATAACGCCGAACCGTTATAAAGCGCTGCATTTGTTTTTTTGTTATATCCTGCTGCGCCGGAGCTCTTGCGGTATTTTTATTATGAAAAAATTAACTTTTCTTATTACATCGGGACCCACCAGAGAGTATATCGATCCCGTAAGATTTATAAGCAACGACTCTTCCGGAAAGATGGGGCGCGCTCTTGCTTTATCGGCGTTAAAAAGAGGACACAAAGTTATTTTTATATCCGGACCCTCAGGCGTTTATCCTTCAAGTAAAGCCGAAATAATAAAAGTCGTAAGCGCTGCCGACATGTTTAAAGCGGTAAAAAAAAATCTTTTCAAAGCCGACGTCGTTATAGGGGCCGCCGCAGTGTCTGATTTTAAACCCGTTTTTTTTCACAGGCACAAAATAAAAAAAACCGGCGATAATCAAACCGGCGGCGTTTTGATCAAACTTAAAAAAAATCCGGACATAATAGCCTATTGCGCAAAAAACAAACGCAGCCGCATAGTAGCGGGCTTTGCTCTTGAAACTAAAGATCTTATCAAAAATGCCCGCGGCAAAATGAAAGATAAAAATCTTGATCTCGTCGTTGCAAACGCAAAAGAGTCAATATCTTGCGATTTGGCAAGCGTCTTTATAATAAATAAAAACGGCGGCATGCTAAAATTAGAAAATGCCGGAAAAAAATTTATTGCGGGAAAAATAATAGATGAAATCATCGGAATATATAAAAATAATCAAATCGGCAAAAAATGCTCTTGAGGAATATGAAAATTGGGGAGAAGACGAAATATATATGAAGAAAATTTCTTCCGCTTCGTCTTTAGACAACTCTTTTGCCGCCGGCTCTTTGCCTGTTTCTCAGGACGCGGAACTTGAATCTTTAAAAAAGCAAACCGCCGCGTGCAGAAAATGCAGCCTTGGGGCGCATAGGCTTAACTGCGTTTTTGGAGAAGGCTCTTCAAATGCCGATATAATGTTTGTGGGGGAAGGTCCCGGTTTTGACGAAGATCATAAAGGCCGTCCTTTTATCGGCAGGGCGGGACAGCTTCTTACTAAAATTATTGAGGCTATGGGATATTCCAGAGAAAGCCTTTATATAGCAAATATAGTAAAATGCCATCCTATGAAAGATTCTTCCGATCCTGAAAAGCGCGCAAACGACAGGCCGCCGTCTCCCGAAGAAATGGATTCATGCAGGTCTTATCTTGACAGACAAATTGAAATTATCCGTCCTAAAATAATTATTACGCTTGGAGCTTCTTCAACTAAAGGGCTTTTAAAAAACGAAGAATCTATAAGCGTTATAAGAGGCAGCATTAGGCAGTACAAAGACGTTAAACTTATGCCTACTTACCATCCGGCGGCTCTGCTTAGAAATCCAAATCTTAAAAAATACGTGTGGGACGACATGAAAAAAGTAATGTCTTTTCTTAAAACCGGAACAATATGATAATTTTAAACGTAGCCGTGCCGGTTCCCGTCAATAAAACTTTTTCTTATCTTCCTCCGGAAAATTTACCCGACGAAACGGACTTAACAGGAAGAAGGGTAAAAGTTCCTTTCGGAAAAAGAACTTTGACGGGATACGTGCTGTCGGCTCAAGACGGCGTATTGCCGGATAAGCCTCTTAAGCGAGCCTACGGCGTAATAGATGATTTTGCATTAATTAACGGCGAAACGGTTGAACTTGCGCAATACATTTGTAACAACTATATTTGCTCATTAGGCGAAGCTCTTGCGTCGATTGCGCCGCTTTCTATGAAACCCGCTAAACGCCAAAAAAAACTTTCTCTTTCAGACTGCGGCGACGGAGCGCGCAGCGTTCCTTTCAAGTTAACTTCCCGTCAGCAAAATGCCGTAGACCTGATAAATAAAAGCATAGAAAACCAATCTGCCCAAACTTTTCTTATACGCGGCGTAACGGCTTCCGGAAAAACCGAAGTGTATTTAAACTGCATAGAAAAAGCGTTGTCAATCGGCAAGAGCGCGATAATGCTTATTCCCGAAATATCTCTTACGCCTCAATTTGTTGAAATAGTAAAACGGCGTTTCAGCTCATGCGTCGGAGTATGGCACAGCGCAATAAGCGCAACCGAGAAATATAAACTTTTTACCGCGGCTAAAAACGGAAATATAAAACTTATGCTCGGTGCAAGATCGGCTGTTTTTGCCCCTTTTGAAAAAATAGGGATTATAATAATCGACGAAGAGCATGAGCATACTTATAAACAGGAACAAAAACCTTCCTACGACGCAAGGGAAATTGCGGCATGGCGTTCAAAATATCATAATGCGGCTTTGGCGCTTGGTTCGGCCACGCCGTCTTTAGAAAGTTTTAAAGACGCTTTGGAAAATAAAATTACTATGATAGAAATGCCAGAAAGAATAGACAATAAAAGTCTTCCCGAAATAAAAGTTTTATCTCTTAGAAATAAATACCGCGGTTCAGGAATGCTGCTTAACGAGACGATAGAAGCGGTTTCTGCGGCTTTGGCAAAAAAAGAACAGGTTATAGTTTTTTTAAACAGAAGAGGATATTCGCCTTCTATAATGTGCCGCAAATGCGGCTGCGTTTATCAGTGTCCTAATTGTTCCATATCAATGGTGTATCACAGAAATCCGGACATTCTTAAATGTCATTATTGCGGATATGAAAAAAAATTGCCGGTCGCATGCCCCGAGTGCAAAAGCGGGGAAGTTGCGGTTTTTGGCGCCGGCACGCAAAAAGTTGAAGACGAGCTTAAAAAACTGTTCCCGAAAGCTTCAATTTTGCGTCTTGATTCCGATACGGCTTCTTCGTCTAAAGCCTATGAAAACGCTTACAAAGGCGTCAAGGAACTTGATTACGACATTTTGTTAGGCACTCAGATGATAGCCAAAGGTTTTGATTTCCCGAAAGTGAGCCTCGTATGCGTTATCGACGCCGACACGTCTTTATATCTTCCCGATTTTAAATCCGCCGAGAGAACGTTTCAGATTATTACGCAGGTCGCCGGACGCTGCGGCAGAGGAGAAACAGCCGGAAACGTAATAGTGCAGACAAATTATCCAAGACATTATGCCGTAGAATGCGCCCAAAAATACGATTTTGCGTCGTTTTATAAAGAGGAAACAAAACAGAGAGAAAAGCTCTTTTATCCTCCTTACTGCGATATTGCAAAAATCGCCGTAAGAAATAAAAATGAAGAGAGAGCGGCCGAAGATTCCGAAAATCTTTTTAAATTTCTCGACGGTTTTTTAAAAAGTTTTTCCGTTTCGCTGAAACTTTTAGGGCCTTCGGCGGCCTATATTCCAAAACTTAACAACACTTACAGAAAGCATATAATTGTAAAGGGCGTAAAAGACGATATACTTAAACTCGCATCTTTTGCCGCAGGGTATTCAAAAAGATTTCAGGATACGAAAATAAGCGTAGAAATTATGCCGTCTGATCTGATATAAAAAAGGTAAATATTTATGTTTTTAAATGCGGCCGCCGTGTTTTTTGGAGGGGCTTTCGGGGCGCTGTCCCGTTTTCTGATATCCGAGACAGTTCATCTCAATAAGCTTGGGATTCCTCTTACCATAATAATAATTAATTTTACGGGCTGTTTTATCATGGGGGCGCTTGACGGTTTTTTCCGCCAGCGCGGACACAGCGCATACGGCAGACATTTTTTTTCCGTCGGTTTTTTAGGAGGATTTACAACTTTTTCTTCGTTCTCTCTCGAATTTGCAAACCTCTTGAGAAACGGCGCATACCTCAGTTCTTTTTTATACGCCCTGCTGTCCGTAATAACGGCGCTATCCGGTTTTTTTGCAGGATACGCTCTAATTAAAATTATAAAATAACCGGTTTGAAATATTAAAGCGCGTTTAGAAGCCTAAAAATTTGACATTAAAAAATCATTCTGCTATAATCCTATTCGTTGTTTTTGTGGGGACGTGGTGTAGCCTGGTTCAACACACTGCCCTGTCAAGGCAGAGACCGCGGGTTCAAATCCCGTCGTCCCCGTATTAGAAAAATGCAAGCTTCAGACGAGAGTCTGAGGCTTTTTTATTTAAAAAGGCGCTGCAAAAAATAGGCTTGATTATTGATGAACTTGAAATAACAAAAGCAAGTAAAAAAGAAGCAGATAAAATAATAATCAAACAAATCCGCGCCGGAAAGATTTATATCGGCGCTTCTGCCGGTTCAATGATTTTATCGCCAAATATCAAATATGCAAAAGATTATGATGATTTTACAAAAGCTCCGGATTTAAAAGACGATTTTTCTGCTTATGTCAGAATCAATTGAAATAGCAGAAAATGCAAAGAAATTATATCAGTAAAATAAGCGGTCTGTTTCATTAAGTTGAAACATGCTTTTTGTTTTTAGGCAATGCTGCGTTTGGGCAAGCAAAATAAAAATTAAATTTGCGGGCTTTTAAAATATAAAAAATTAGTATAATAATAACTGATTTAATGAAGCATAATTGAATACAACGAGGTTTAAATGAAATATTTTTTCTGCGCATTATCGGCGTTGATGTTTTTTATATCGGGGTGCATGCTTACGCCTTTGTCCACAAAGGAAGGGCAAATTTCAAAAGAAACAGTTAAAGAAGTAGAGACAAAAGCCGCAACTGAAATTGAAAAAAGCGTTCCTGCGGCATATAAAGAAATAAAAGGATATTATCTCAAGAACGCAATTAAACTGAATTCAGAAACAAATTTTTTTATTTTGGATTCTGAAAAACGTTTTGACGAATTTTTATCAAAATCTCATACGGCCGCCGATGTAAGCGTAAAGCCGGATTTTAAACGCAATATGGCGGTTGTAATAGCGTTGCAGCGTTCGACGGCGCAATACGACATAAAACTTACCGGCGCATATTTAATAGACTCATACGCCTACGTTAATTATGAGATTTCTGAAATGAAAAATCTTCAGATTTCTTACTATTCTTTAAGCGCAAAAATTTTTGAAATTGAAAGACCACAGATTCTTACTAACGTGTGTTTTTCTGATCCGGATAAAAAAACTACGGTTTTGCCTTTTGGCAACAGAATTGAAGGTTCTCCGTCTAACCTTGCCGAAATGCTAAAAGATTATACCGGAATTTACAGAGGAATTATTCCTGCCGCAGACGGTCCGGGGATAGAAACGGTTTTGCATCTTTTGCCGGATTATTCTTTTAATTTGAAAGAAATATATCTCAGTAATCCCGACAGAGTTTTTCAATCTTACGGCAAATGGGCGCCCGCAAGCGATTTGTCGTCTTTTACTCTTAATTACGACAAAGATTTAAAGGATCAGGCAAGATACCGTTTTATAAATAAACGCATGATAGAAAAACTCGACATATACGGCGAGAAAATAGATTCCGAACTTTATAAGCTGAAAAAATAAAAAATCGGCTTATACTCTGACGGCCGCCGCAGGACTTATATAAATAATGAAAAAAAATAATAAAGAATACGCGCGCAGGATAATAGAAATTTTGTCCGCGCAATATCCGGATATAAAATGCGCTTTGGAATACGAGCATCCTTTCCAGCTGCTTGCGGCCGTTATTTTGTCAGCCCAATGCACAGATGAAAGAGTAAATAAAATTACAAAAGAACTGTTTAAAAAATACAAAACTGTCAAAGATTATGCCTTAGCGGATTTAGCCGAGCTTGAAGATATTGTTCGTCCGGCGGGTTTTTTCAGAAATAAAGCGAAAAATATTATAGGAAGCGCAAAAATCATAATTGAAAAATACGGCGGTAAAGTGCCTGAAACAATGCAGGAACTTCTTGTTCTTCCGGGAGTGGCAAGGAAAACCGCAAATGTCGTTTTAGGAAACGCTTTTGGGAAAAATGAAGGAATAGCCGTCGATACCCATGTGATAAGAATTTCAAATCTTTTAAAGCTTGCCTCAAACGACGATCCCGTGAAAATAGAAAAAAATCTTATGGCTATAGTCGCAAGAGAGCATTGGACATTATTTTCGCATCTTATACAGACTCTGGGCAGAAGAGTTTGCAAAGCCCGCAATCCCGACCACGCCGCATGTCCCATTAAAGACATATGTCCTTCGTCTGGCAAAATATCGGCAGCGTGAAAACGTTTGGGGCGGGAAAACGCAGGCGCGAAAACGTGCGCGTGAAAACGCGCGTTGACATGGGGCAAACTTTTTGTTACAATAGACGCCATGATTTTAAATCTTTGGTTTACCATTGCGCTGGTTTTAACTATGATTTCGCTGATAGCCGTTTCGGCGTATTTGATAGTCGTTTTGATCCAGATAAAAAAAACGGCAAGAGAAGCAGAGATGGTTTTGCAAAAAGTAAATGTCGAGCTTGCGGTTGTAAATAAAGTTTCAGGGAAAGTAGCGGATATAACCGATAAAGTTTCTGCTCCTGTACTTTCGGTAATTTCGGCGCTTGTTTATATAGTTTCAGGCGTTGTAAAAAAGAAAAAGAAATGCGGGGAGGAATAAATATGTGCGATAAAAAAGATACGTTGTTCGCTTTTATTTTAGGCGGAGTGATAGGCGCGGCGCTGGGAGTATTGTATGCTCCTAAATCCGGAAGAGAAACAAGGTATAACCTGAAGAAAATGGGAGAAGAACTTGCCGATACCGTAAGCGATTTAAGCGGAGAAGTAAAAGAAACCGGACGTAAAGTATATGAAGAAGGCAAAGAAAAAGTTTTATCGGGAAAAGATAAGATAAACGAAGCTTTTGAAGCCGGCAAAAAAGCTTTTGAGAAGTATAAAGAAGATTAATTTGGGACGTATGCGCTGGGGTAGCTCAGTCGGTAGAGCACAGGTCTGAAAAACCTGGTGTCGACAGTTCGATTCTGTCCCCCAGCATGTTTTGTAAGCAAATAGCCCCATTTAAGTCCCGCGACTGCAAATGGGCTTTTTTATTGATTAACCTTTCGCAAAAAAGTATAATCAAAAATTATTTATATCGCATGCCGATGTAGCTCAGCTGGTAGAGCAATTGCTTCGTAAGCAATGGGTCGGAGGTTCAATTCCTCTCATCGGCTTTTCTAATATTTAACAATACTGTTTAAAATAAAAGGCCTTTCAATGAGTTCTTATTCGGAAATTCTAAAAATAATTTTAAGAAAAACCATTCTTTACGGACTTCCCGTTTTATATTTTCTTATAGCGGTTTCTTTTTATCTTAGAACCTACGATTCGGCGCAAATCAAAATAACTTTGCTTCATATCGGCGGGCTTTTTCTTATAATGACCTGGCTGATTTTAAAAATTGAAGAGGGCAATTTAAGCGCTATAAAGAAAAATTTCGTTTTTGTCATTCCGATAATTCTTTTTCTTCTTTCCGGCTTCTTTTCTTTTGCGTTTTCTCCTTTTAAATACGCAAGTTTTAACGAATTTATAAAACGTTTTATATACTGCGGGTTTGCTTTTATAATAATAAGCGAATTTGACGACGATAATAAAATTTTAAGAATTAAAAATTGGCTTATAGCCGCATCTTACGTCGTTTGCCTTTACGGGCTGCTGCAGATTATAGATTTCGCTTTTTTCCCACCGCCCCCCGATGCCGGGCTTGATCCTTTTGCATGGAGACAAGCTTTTGCCAACAGAATTTTCTCGACTTTCGGAAATCCCAATTTTTTCGGCGATTTTTTAATAGTCATGAATCCTATAACTTTAGCCATGTATTTGTACAGAAGGTCTTTTTATCTTTTGTTTTTATGGGTTTTGATAGTTACCTGCACGGTATTTACTTTTTCAAAAGGAGCATGGCTTGCGTTTGCAGCCGGAACTTTCACTTTTATCGTATTTTATGTTTCTGTTTTTTTTAGAAACAAACTCAATAAAAAGAATCTGATTTATACCGCAATCATAGCCGTTGTTGTTTTAGGCGTTGCATTTTTTGGAATTTACCATTTTTCAAAAAAGAGAATGGACAGTCTTTCTTTCAGGCTTTTTACATGGATGTCGGCATGGGAAATGATAAATACAAACCCGGTTTTAGGCACGGGAATAGGTTCTTTTTACGTTACCTATCCAGCATGGAGAAGGCCGCAGATTTTCTTTATAGAAGGAAAGCATAATACAGAAAGCGATCATCCGGAAAACGAATATCTTGAAGTATGGTTTGACGAAGGCATAGTGGGATTTACCATATTTATTCTTCTTATAATTTTTATTTTTACCGCAGGATACAAAAACATATCTTATCTGCATTCTTCAAAGCGCACCCGCGACGGTCCTATGGCTTATCTGCAGCTTGGAGTTCTTGCGGCTTTTGCGGCGAAATTATCTCACGATGCGGTATGCGTGTCTTTGAGGTTTGTTTCTTCCGGCGTAGTCTTATGGCTTTTGATAGCTTTGACCGTAACAATAGCCATAAATTCTCTGGGCAACAGAGAGTCGTTTGTAGAATTTAAAACCGGAACTGCGCGCCGCGTCTTAAAAATCGTTTTACAAATTTGTTTGATTGTGTTTTTTGTTTATGTTATGATGTTTTTGTCCGGTTATTTTAAAGCCGATTTGCTGCATTCAAAAGCGATACAAGCTTCTAAATCAGGCGGTTGGGACTTGGCTCTTTCCACTTACGAACAGGTAAATAAAGCTAATCCCGGTTTTCCGATGTCATTATATTTTCAGGGCAATGTTCATCTCGACAGATGGAAAGCTGGAGATTCTTTAAAAACGGAAAGCTCTTTTAAAAAGTTATGGAAAATTGCGCCAAATTACGTGCAGTCCAAATATTTGGCGGGCGTAATGTATTCAAAACTTTTTGACGATTATATAAAGACAAGAGACGAATACGCTAATGCCGGAAAATCCGACGAAGTTATTTCTAAGCAGAACGCAAAGATAGAAGAAGCTTTTAATAATGCCGTTAAATATTTTAACCAATATATAGCTATAGATCCGATATTTCCTCTTACGTATCACAATCTTGCAACTTTGTATGCAAGAGCCGGAAATTATGCTAAAGCGGAAGAGCTCCTTAACGAACATATAAACTATCCCAAAAACCTCTCAAAGCATCCGCATGATTTTTGGGTTGAAGACTGGGCTTTAAGAAGACCTTATGATTATGCGGAAACATATTCGCAGCTTGGCAATTTGTATATGCTTCAGGATAAAGTAGAAGAAGCGCAAAATGCGTATTTAAAAGCCATCGAGCTGTTTCCTAATCATATTACCGCCAGAAAAAATCTTGCTTTAGTTTACTCAAGGCTCGGAGACGGAGAAAATCACGTTAAGCAATGGATCGAAGTTTATAAAATAGATCCTAAAGATCAAGATGCCGTTTCATATTTGCTGTCTATAGGCGTGCTTAAGAAGGAAGAACAGAAATGAATATAAATCCGGGAGTTATTTTTACGGTAGCCGGGTTTCCGGTAACAAATACTCTTCTTGCAACTTTTCTTGCAGATATCATAATAATCGGCGGAGTTATCGCTTTAAACAGAGCCGTGTCGCTTAGACCGTCGAAATTGCAAAATATTTTGGAATCTGTCGTAGATTATTTTTACAAAGCCGCAAAAGATATAGCCGGAGACAGAGCCGAATACATATATCCGTGGGTTTTATCTTTTTTTATTTTTATCGTCGTTGCAAACGTTATTGAATTTATTCCGGGTTTTGAAAGCATAAGAATAGGCGGGCACGAAGGCTTTGCGTTTTTGAGAGCCGCGACAAGCGACTTGAATTTAACGCTTGCTTTAGCGACGATAAGCGTAGCGGTGTCGCATTATTACAGCATAAAATATACCGGAATTAAGTCGTACTTTCATAGATTTATTTCCTTTAAAATGTTTCCTATAATGCTGTTTGTCGGTTTTTTGGAATTGATCAGCGAACTTGTAAAGTTCATCTCGTTTTCGTTTAGGCTTTTTGGAAATATTTATGCCGGAGACATACTTTTAGAGAAGACTTTTTACGTAGTTTTACCTCTTGAATTGTTCGTAGGGTTAGTGCAGGCTTTGGTGTTTGCTCTTCTGACGATGGCGTTTATGAGCATACTGACTGAAAAATCTCATTAAATCCGGCGGCAACGATTAAAGTAAAACTTTTATAAATATTATTTTTGAAGCTAAAAGGAGGAAGTAAAATGGAAATTTCATTAGTTGGCGGCATTCTTATTGCAATAGGAGGTTTCGGTCCGGCAATCGGTATCGGCATGATAGGCGCAAAAGCCGTTGAAGCAATAGGCAGAAATCCCGAAGCTTCAGGTAAAATTCAAACTAATATGATACTTGCTATCGCCTTTGCAGAAGCTATAGCCATATTTGCATTGTTATTTGCTTTCTTAACGATGGGTAAATAAGGAATAATAAAGTGGAAATATTACATACATTAGGGCTTGAGTGGAAGCTTTTTCTCGGACAAATTATAAATTTTCTTATAATCGCCTACATTTTAAAAAGATTTCTCTATAAGCCTATCAGAAAAATGCTTGAAGAAAGACGGTTAAAAATTGACCAGTCGCTTGCCGACGCCGAAAACGCAAAAGCGGCTTTGGAAAATGCCGGTCTTGAAAGAAAGAAAATTCTTGAAGGAGCAAAAAACGACGCCGGCGCTTTGGCGGCCGCTGCAAAAATTTCCCTTGAAGAAAATAAGCAGAAAATGACCGAAGAAGCAAAAAAACAATCCGAACAAATTATAACGGATGCAAAACAAAAAGCCTCTGCAGAATTTGACGGCTTAAGCAAACGCATAGGACAGATTTCGGTGGATCTTTCCGGTAAAATATTATCTAAAGTGTTTGCAGATTTATTTACCGAAGATGAAAAGCAGAAAGTTATTGCAAAAGCTTTGGATAAAATAGAGAAGGGCGGTTATGAAAAGATTGCAAATTAAAGAACTTGCGCGCGCTGCTGTTGAAAGCGGCGGATTATCCGATAAAGATTTTCAGTGGGTGCTTGGCAATTTTTCAAGAAACGAGCTGAAAATGTTTGCAAATATGCTGGCTTGGGAAGTTAAAAATAAAACGCTCGTCGTAAATTACGCAGGCGAGATTTCCGAGCCGGATAAAAAAAGAATAACGTCGCTGTTTGCCGGCAAAACCCCGGAATTTAAGCGCAACGAAGATCTTGTCGCGGGAGTCAGGCTTGAATACGGAGATTTTGTTTTAGATTACAGCGTTTCAGGAATAATAAAAAGAATATTAAACAGTATGAGAGAGAGTTTATGAAACCGGAAGAAATAATACAAAAAATTGAAAAACAGTTGTCATCCTCTGAAATAAATCCCGAGCTTGTAAATTATGGAATCGTTGAAACGATAGGCGATGAAATAGTGAAAGCTTCGGGGCTTTCAAACGTCGGTTATTACGAAGAAGTAGAGTTTGACGACAAATCGACGGGATTTGTTCTCAACATTGAAGAAGATTACGTTTCAATAGTGCTTTTAACGGATTCCGGACACATTGTAAGAGGAATGAAAGTAAAAGCCGCCGGAAAAATTTTAAGCGTTCCCGTTTCCGATAAACTTATAGGAAGAGTTGTAAACGCCATAGGAATTTCCATAGACGGCGCGCAACTCAAACACGATAATGCGCAAAATTATCCGATAGAAAAAATAGCTCCGGGAATTATAGAAAGAAGTTCCGTTGACAGACCTTTGAAAACCGGCATAAAAGCCATTGACTCGATGACTCCGATAGGCAGAGGCCAAAGAGAATTGATAATCGGCGACAGAGGAACGGGGAAAACGGCTATCGCAATAGACGCGATAATAAACCAGAAGAAACTTGATATGGGGCTTAAGGAAGTTATCTGCATATATTGTTCAATCGGGCAGAAAAAATCAAATCTTGCTTCAATAGCCGCAAAACTCAAAGAAGAAGGGGCTATGGATTATTCAATAATAGTGGCCGCTACTGCTTCAGATCCCGCCTCAATGCAGTATATCGCTCCTTTAGCGGCATGCGCCATCGGCGAGTATTTTATGGATAAAGGCAAAGACGTTTTGGTCGTTTACGACGATTTGACCAAGCACGCGTGGGCGTACAGACAGCTTTCTCTTTTAATTAAGAGACCGGCAGGCCGCGAGGCTTATCCGGGAGATATTTTTTATCTGCATTCAAGGCTTCTTGAGAGAGCTTCAAGAATGTCTGATGAACGCGGAGGAGGCACTTTGACTGCTCTTCCCGTTATAGAAACGCAGGGCAACGACATGTCGGCTTATATTCCTACTAACGTCATTTCAATCACCGACGGACAGATATATCTTGAGGCAGACTTATTTAACGCAGGCATACGTCCGGCTATTAACGTAGGGTTGTCGGTATCGCGCGTGGGCGGCGCAGCCCAGACAAAATCGATGAAACAGCTTGCCGGTCCGGTAAGGCTTGAATTGTCTCAGTTTAGAGAACTTCAGTCTTTTGCCCAGTTTGGAAGCGATTTAGACGAAGCCACGCTGCAGAGGCTTGAGCGGGGAAAAAGAATAACCGAAATACTAAAACAGCCGCAATACAAACCTTGCGACGAATTGTCTGAAATAATATCAATATTTGCCGTTACTTCAGGGCTTTTTGACGATATTGCCGTCTCAGATATTATGA
>JAISRM010000064.1 GCA_031273645.1 Endomicrobium sp. | reverse complement strand
AATGACAAAACACAGCCGAAGGCTGTCATTCCCATGAAAATGGGAATCCATGTTTAATATTAATATAGCCTCTAACATTATTTCTTTTAAAGACGAAATGTAAACAGACTGCGTCTGACAGAATTTTTTAGTAAACATGGATTCCCACCCGATAAAAACACTCGAGTGCAGGCTGCTTAGGAAGAAAGAATATTAAAAACGCGAGAATGATAAACTGAAAGACAGACTTTGTCTGCAGACTGCGTCTGTTTTTATAAAACAGCCGAAGGCTGTCATACAGACAGACGAAGTCTGTTGTTTAAAAGAAGTATTTTTAGTAGAATTTTATAATAAAGGTTAGCTGCGCCGGCAGAGTTTGAGGGGATTGTTGAAAAATTATTGCGGGGAGTTAATGATTAAAATTCTTCTTGTTGATGATGAAATTTACGCCAGAGACAATATGGCGCGCCTTATTGCAAGAAAGGGCTTTGAAGTTTGCGTTGCGGCAAACGCTGAAGAGTGTCTTAACGTTTTTAAAGCTGAAAAACCCGGAGTCGTTTTTCTCGACCTTATGCTGCCGGACTTAGACGGAGATCACCTCTTTCCTTACATTAAAGAAATTAATCCCGGCGTTCTTATATATTTTGTAACCGGTTCCGGAACGGTTTTTACGGAAGACGCGGCTAAGGAACTTGGCGCCGCAGGATATGTGCATAAACCCGTGTACGCTGAAAATTTATTTGCTCTGCTTGACGAAATAAAACTTAAATTAAATTCGTAACCGGCTTTCGCCGGCTCTTTTTTTATTAAAGCGCAAACGCTGAGGGCTAAATAAAAACAAATGCCGGACGCTGTAAAGAAAGGAAAACAAATGGTTTTCAAAAAATTTTTTGCCGTTTTTATCGCTTTTTTTATATTTGCAAATTCGGCTTTCGCTTATGGTTCAATAGACTATGACGAGTTTGGCGAATATAAGTCAAAGTACAGAATACTCTGGGGAATCTTGATGATAGCCGGCGGAGCTTTTCTTTCTTACGACGGGTTTAGAACAATAAAAATTGATATTTCAAAGCCAAGTATTGACACTTCAAACCTTAGAGCAAAATGGTTTGACGCCACGCCGTCGCAGGACCCAGACCTTCCTTTCAATTATGGTTTGTTATCGGAAGGCGAGGTTATAAATACCGGCAACGTCAATTTGACAAACGTTTATTTTGAAGTCAGATATATTTTGCAAAGAGGTTATTGGCCGGATGAAAGTTATGACGGACAAATAAGAGGCAGAAGCGTAATTTTTACAAACAGCGCAAGCTTTCAAACGGCTTTAAATTTAAATGAAAGGGACACATGGACAAACTCGGATTTTTATCCTGCCGGCCGCGCAAATCCTCCGGAAGGCTCTCATCACGACGTGTGGTATCCGGATCCGGCGACACAACCTAACACTAAGCTTGTCGAAGTTGTAAACGTCGAGCTTCAATGGGAGAAAAAATACAAAAAAGAAATGAACAACGTTTACGAAGGAATAGCCGGAGTTTTGCTTGCGGGCGGCGGAATATATCTTTTAGTCGATTATATAGTCGGTCTTAAAAAATTTGATTACTATGCAAAAAAACACGATATGAAAGTTTATGTCGCAAATAATTACGACGAATTTAAATTGATGATTTCTAAAAGGATTTAACAGTGAAACAGATTATCTGCATTTTTTCAGTATTGCTTTTTTCGGGCGCTTTATTGTTTGCAGCTCCATCTCCGGGCGGAAAGGCTTCTTTTAGAAGTTTACCGAACGATATTACCACATTAGGCGTTCCTGAAGTAAGCGACGGTGTTTCTGCGCCTTATCCTACAAATAAGTGGTTCGGCTCGGCTTACATTTATTATGACGGCAGAAAGCAAAGCGACGCGCAGTACTACAATACCGATTACAGTTTTAAAATGGCGCCGCGCCCTTTAACCTTTACGACGCTTTTGTCGGTGTTAAGTCCCGGTGATGGCGGCAAAGGATATTATGCCGGAGTTGAAAATATAAAAAACATAGGAAACGACGTTATTGCAAATCTCTACGGAGCGGGTAACTCGTACATATCAGTTTACGATATTATGGTTTCTGCTAAAAAAGTTAGCAACAATTCGGCAATTTTTTCTTCGCGCACAAAACTTGACGGATATTCCGATTGGGCTGCAACTTTTGTTTTTCAGGATTCAACGACGGCATCTGCTTTTATGAAAACGACGATAGGAAGGGGCTTTATTTTTACTTATAATACTTTTTCCGACGGAGTAAAGCCTTTTATTTCTGAAGTTGCTCACGGCGGGGATTTTACTTTTTTTGATAGAAATCTCGGCACTCATACAAGTGGGAGTATTACTGACGACGCTATAATATTAAGAGTAAAACATTCAGACAAAACCAACTATTACGGAATTTACACTTCTTCCGGCGCGCAATTCAATTTTGCGGCAAACGATGTTACAATTGTTTTTAGACCCGGCGCTGCTGAAGATGAAAGAATAGTTTCAATAGGTCTTTTGCTTTCCGTTGACACCGCGCCGGATCTTTTGCCGCAGGATAATTTGGCGAAAACGATTTTTGACGATTATTATCATTACGCTTACAATTTTATAACAAATACGTCAGTTTCTTATTCTTTCAATCAAAATTCTTCAAAACTTGAGACGTCGTTTAACTTTACGCTTCAAAATAAGCGCGCTTCCGATTCATCTTATACGCAAAGACTTCCCGGAACGGTCGCGGCGGTTTATCCTCATCAATATAATGCCGGCGCTATGGCGGGATATAATTTTGAAACTCAAAATTTTCAAGGTTTGCGCGGAACTTTAAAAGTTTTAAAGGGGATAACATCTTTTAAGACAGAATATGTTTTTAACGGAGTTCTTCCTAATCTTACTTTTGAAATACCCGACGATAAAACGGCAAAGCTTCAAGAATATATAAATTCCGATAAAAATTTCGATCCGGGTTCCGGAAGCCAAGATACTTATTATGCCGGCAAATTTCTTTCAAAAGCGGCAAATTTAATTCCTGTGCTTAATCATGCGGCTTCTTATGATCAGTCCAATGCGCAAAACCGCGACAATATGATTAATAAATTAAAAACCCAGCTTCAAACGTGGTACGGCGGGCAGTCGTCAGCCAAATATTTTGGATACAATTCTCAAGATTCAAACAGATGGGGCGGAATTATAGGAGTTCCTTACAGTTTTGGCAGCGAAAATTATAATGACCATAATTTTCATTACGGATATTTTGTTTATGCAAGCGCCATACTTGCGATGTTTGACCCTGATTTTGCAAAATCAAGCGAATATAAAGGAATGGTTGATTTGCTTGTAAAAGATTATGCAAACCCTCCGGCGTTCAGCGGCGTAAACGACCCGAATTTTCCGACGCTTAGAAATTTTGACGTTTACGAAGGACATTCTTGGGCAAGCGGCGACGGCGGAGGCAGCGGCGTTTTCGGCGACGACGGGATAAATCAGGAATCTTCTTCCGAAGCGATGAACTCTTGGGCGGCGGTAATTTTGTGGGGAATGGTTACCAATAATCAGAAATTTATAGATTTAGGAATATACGGATACGTTACTGAATATTCTGCCGTGCGCGAATATTATTTTGACACAAGCGCGCAAAATTTTGCGCCGTATGCGGCTTACGGTTATAATTCTGTCGGTATTTTATTTGAAAATTCCGTCAGATACAATGTTCTCTGGAGATACCCGTATTCCGGCACTGAAGCTGCTAATCCTCCAAAATCCCAGGAATTAAAAGGCATACAGGTTTTGCCTCTTACTCCTGCAATGTTGTATTTGGGTTATGATACAACGTATGCCCAAAATTTTTATAATCAGACTTTTGCCGCGCAAACTCCGCCTATACAAAACGACCTTTCGTGGTGGAAAGGCGTATGGCTTAGGTTTAAAGCTTTGTTTAATTCTACTCCTAATGCCGTCGTAAGCGAGTTTGAAACTTCTTCAATGGCAAACGACGACGATGGCAGCAGTTCGTCGTTTTCTTATCACTGGATACATTTCTTTAATTCTTTGGGAAATATAGACACAAATTATTATGCCGATTATCCGGCTTTTCTCGTTATGAACAAAAACGGCGTAAGAACTTTTATAGCTTATAATCCGGATAAAACGGCCGCAAAAGCCGTAAAATTTTATGAAAGAGCGGGCTCCGGCGCGCCGCCTGCGCCTAACGGCGGAACTGTTGTTATTCCTGCGGGAACTTTAATTTCCACTAAAGATTTTAAAGAATTTAAATATGACGGAATAACGTATATGGTTCAATATATCGCTCCCGATTCAACATGGAATGTTATTCTTACCGCCGCGCCTTCAGTTTTTAGTTCCGATCCGAATTTGTCGATAACCCAAGCTTTGCTTCCTTCTGTGATTCCCGTCGATATAAGTTATGCGGGACAGGCTTTTAATGTTGCCGCTTCGCTCCCTTTTAATTCGTCGGCTTCGCTGACGATTGATTATTCGGGAGTGAATTTTCCTGCAACCGTCAATCAAAACGATCTGAGGCTTGCCTACATAAACGCTTCCGGAGAATTTGAAATTATAGACACCGCGCCTTTAAACGGAACTAAAATTATCAGCACGCTTATAAACAAGCCCGGCGATTACGCTTTAGTGCAGTCTGCAAAAACGGCGAAGACGTCGGTGTACGCTTATCCAAATCCGTATAAAGCTTCGCGGCACGGTTCTTCGGGAATAATTTTTGACAATACTTACTCCGGCGACAGAATAAGAATTTACACGATAGCCGGAGAAAAAGTTTACGATAAAATTATAGACTCCAATAATTTTAAATGGGATATTGTCAACAACAGCGATTATTATCTTGCTTCCGGAATTTACGTTTATTTTATAGAATCACAAGGCAAAATTTTTAAAGGCAAAGTAGCCGTAGAAAGATAAGCGCAGACTTCGTCTGTTTTATGAAACGACAGTATGCGGATAAAGCAGTCGTAGAAAGATAGCGCGCAAAACCGGCATCATTAGCGCCGATTGGCGCCTGCGTTTTGTTTTAAACGCAAATCGACGCGCATATCGGGAGATTTATTATATTTGAAAATTTTCAGCTTGCCGCCGGACAAATATCGGCGTTTACCGTATTAGTTTCTTTTGCCGCGGGCTTTGCAACTTTTGTAAGCCCGTGTATTCTGCCTATAATTCCGGCTTTCATATCTCTTGTTTCCGGCCTTTCCGTCGAAGAACTCCGCGCTTCAAACAAAACCTTAAAACCTGTAATACTAAAAACTCTTGCGTTTACTGCAGGTTTTAGCGCCGTATTTATAATTTTAGGAATGTCTGCCGGAGCGCTTGGAACTTTTCTTGGCGAAAATATAGAAATTTTCCGACGAGCAGGCGGCGTTATAGTAATAATTTTTGGTTTGCATATCGCCGGAGTTTTTAAAATCAACATATTAAACAGGCAGTTAAGCGCCGCAGGGCATGTAAATAAAATTACGGGCTGGGGCGCGGCGTTTTTAACAGGCTGCGCTTTTGCTTTAGGCTGGACGCCATGCGTAGGGCCGGTTTTAGCTTCTATACTTGCTCTTGCGGGAAGTTCAGCCGATGTAGCTAAAGGTTTTTGGCTTTTACTTTTTTATTCTCTGGGTCTTGCCGTTCCTTTTCTTCTTACGGCTGTTTTTATCAAACGGTTTTTTTCATTTTTTAATTTTATAAAAAAATACTATAAACAAGTGGAAATCTTTTCAGGCGTTTTGCTTATATGCGTGGGAATTGCGCTTATAAACAATTGGTTTGTTGCGGCAACTTCTTTTCTGCTGCAACAGCTTCCGCAGACTTCATCTGTTTTATGAAACACAGACAACGTCTGCAGGCTTCGCCTGCTTTATGAAACACAGACAGCGTCTGCAGGCTTCGCCTGTTTTATGAAACAAAGACAGCGTCTGTTTTGTCAATTGTTTTTTCACGCGGGTCTGTCCCGCGAAAGCGCGACAAACTGCATCTATGTTGTCATTGCCGAAAGTATTAATGATCTTTTCTTCCTAAGCAGCCTGCGCGCGAATGTTTTTATCGGGTGGGAATCTATGTTTAATATTAATATAGTTTCTAACATTATTTCTTTTAAAAACGCGGTAATGACAAACTAAAAGACAACAGACAGCGTCTGCAGGCTTCGCCTGTTTTATGTAACACAGACTTCGTCTGTTTTGTCAATCGTTTTTTCAAGGTCTGCCATTGCCGCAAAAGCGTGACAAACTTCGTCTGTGCTGTCATTCCCGAAGATATTAATGATCTTTTCTTCCTAAGCAGCCTGCGCCCGAATGTTTTTATCGGGTGGGAATCCATGTTTAATATTAATATAGTTTCTAACATTATTTCTTTTCAAACAGCGTCTGTTTTTATGTGGATTGCTGACAAACTGTGAGACATTTTGATATGACAGACTGCGTTTGCAGACAGTATCTGTTTTGTTTGTGTTTGTCATTCCCGTGAAAACGGGAATCCATGTTTAATATTAATATAGTTTCTAACATTATTGTTTTTAAAAATTGAATGTTCTTTTCTTCCTAAGTAGTCTGCGCCCGAATGTCTCTATCGGGTGTAAAAAGAATTTTTTAGTAAACGTGTATACCGCTTTCGCAGCAATGACAAAACAGACGAAGTCTGTTTAGGAATAAAAGAAGCGGCTGCGCCGCTTTTTAATCGTCAATAAAATTTGTTCTGTGTCTTGTTGCTTCAGGTTTTGGGAAGGGTATGCCTGCAAGTTTTCCGGCTTCAATCAGCTTCATAAGCCAAACCGTATTTCTGGCTAAAACGCGCATTGTCTGCAGACCTTCAAGATCTTTTGCAACGTCTTCGGGTTTTGACCCGTGCGCCATATTCCAGTATTGCGAAGATACTACCGGCATGTTTGATATGGTAAAATATTTATTGAGCCTGTCTAATGCCGCCGTGGTTCCTGCCCGTCTTGCGCAGGCAACGGCTGCGGCAGGTTTATATGCAAAACATTTTCCGGCAAAAAACGCCCTGTCTAAAAATGCGCTGAGCGCTCCGTTAGGGCCGGCATAATAAACCGGAGACCCCACTATTAAAGCGCCGCATTTTTCAAACCGTTCCAAAAAAACGTTTACGTCGTTAAAAACGCATTTTCCCAAACCGTCTTTGCATTTGCCGCAGGCTGTACAGCCCTGAACCGGCTTATTTCCAATGTGAAAAATTTCGCGCTGCGCGCCTTCTTCTTCTAATATTTTTTCTATTTCAGCCAAAACCGCGCGCGTGCAGCCGTTTTCATTAGGACTTCCGTTTATAAGCATTACTTTCATTTTTGCTCCCGCTATAAGTTTTCACTATTCTTCTTTTTCGTTTCTGATTTTCTTTTGCCTGCGGCTTTTTCTTTCTTTTTGATTTTTTCCCACATAATTTCTATGTCTTTTGTATTTTTAACTTTATAATTTCCAAAAATGTGCGGATGACGCCTTATAAGTTTTTTATTAAGTCCCGAAATTACGTCGGCAATATCAAAAGTTTTATTTTCTTTGCCTATCTGCGCGTGAAAAACCACCTGAAGCAAAACATCGCCTAACTCTTCGGCCAGATTTTCGGTATCTCTGTTCTTAACGGCTTTTTTTACTTCATCGCTTTCTGAAATTAAATGTTTAACAAGAGATTCATGCGTTTGTTCTTTGTCCCACATGCAGCCGTTTTTTGAACGCAGTTTTGACATAATGCCTACAAGTTTGTCAAATTCTTTTAAATATCTTTTCATTTGGGTTTTTCCTTATATATGTCTTTTTATAATGGCAATGACAGACTTCGTCTGTGTTTTGTCATTCCCGCGTTTTTAATATAGCAGCTTGTACTCGAGCGTTTTTATCGGGTGGGAATCCAATTTTGCTAAAAAATTCTGTCAGACAGCCTTCGGCTGTTTTATAAAAACAGACGCAGTCTGAAAAGAAATAATGTTAGAGACTATATTAATATTAAACATGGATCCCCGCTTTCGCGAGGATGACAGACTTCGTCTATGTTTTGTCATTCCCGCGAAAGCGGGAATCCAAGTTTACTAAAAAATTCTTTTTACATTGCGTCTTTAACAGAAATAATGTAGGAAACAATATTAATATCAAACATGGATTCCCATTTTCATGGGAATGACAGACACAAATAAAACAGACGCTGGTCGCCAATACCATAAAACAGACGAAGTCTGTCCCATTTTCATGGGAATGACAGACTTTGAGAAACAATTGACAAAACAGGCGAAGCCTGTCGTCTTTCAGTTTGTCATTCCCGCGTTTTTAATATTTGTTCTTCCTTAGCAGCCTGCACTCGAGTGTTTTTATCGGGTGGGAATCCATGTTTGCTAAAAAATTCTGTCAGACAACCTTCGGCTGTTTTATAAAAACAGACGAAGGCTGAAAAGAAATAATGTTAGAAACCATATTAATATTAAACATGGATTCCCATTTTCATGGGAATGACAGACACAAAACAGACACTGGCGGTGTCCCATAAAACAGGCGAAGCCTGCAGATGCTGGCTGTGTTCCATAAAATAAATGAAGTCTGTTGTCTCTCAGTTTGTCATTCCCGCGAAAGCGGGAATCCACGTTCACTAAAAAATTCTTTTTACATTGCGTCTTTAACAGAAATAATGTAGGAAACAATATTAATATCAAACATGGATTCCCATTTTCATGGGAATGACAGACACAAAACAGACGATGGCTGTGTCCCATAAAACAGGCGCAGCCTGTTACATTTCAAACTGTTTGTCGAAAGCTCTGTATTGAACGGCTTCTGCTATATGCGCCGTTTTTATTAAAGCGCTTGAATCTAAATCCGCGATTGTTCTTGAGACTTTTAAAATTTTATCGTAAGATCTTGCCGAAAACTTCAGCTTTTCGACGGAAATTTTAAGAATTTCCAAAGCCTGCGCGTCCATAACGCAATATCTTTTTATTTCTTTTGTACTCATTTGGGCGTTTGCGTATATTTTTGTTCCTTTAAATCTCTCGCGCTGTATAAGCCTTGCCTTTACGACTCTTTCTTTTATACGCTGGGAACTTTCTCCGCTTTCCAAAGACGTCATCTCGGAAATTTTTAAGGCCGGCACTTCCACATGTATGTCAATTCTGTCAAGAAGCGGGCCGGATATTTTGCTTTTATATTTTTTTATCTGCAAAGGCGTGCATACGCATTGTTTTTCGGCGTGACCGTAATTGCCGCACGGACACGGATTCATGGCGGCTACAAGCATAAAAGAAGCTGGAAACTCAAAAGTATTTTTAGCCCTTGAAACCGTTATGCATTTGTCTTCAAGAGGCTGGCGCAGTATTTCTAAAGCGTCTCTTCTAAATTCCGCAAACTCGTCGAGAAACAAAACGCCGTTATGGGCAAGGCTTACTTCTCCGGGTTTTGGAAAAGCTCCTCCTCCGGCAAGAGCCACAGCCGACGTAGTGTGATGAGGACTGCGGAAAGTTCTGCGTCTTATAAGCCCGTCGGAAACCGAGCGGCCGCAGACAGACCATATTTTAGTCGTTTCAACGGATTCTTCATATTCTAAAGGAGGAAGTATGGCCGGAATGCGTTTTGCTATCATGCTTTTGCCCGAACCCGGAGGCCCCGACATTATCATATTGTGCGCGCCTGCTGCCGCAACTTCGGCAGCCCTTTTTGCATAAAACTGCCCTTTTACGTCGGCAAAATCATATTCGTTTTCTGCAAACGCGCAAACGTCTTCAAAATTTTCGCAGACAAAAGGCTCTATGCGGATTTCTGCGTTTAAAAATTTTACGGTCTCTGCAAGCGTTTTAACCGGATATGCGTTTACGCCTTCGGCAACGGCGGCTTCGCGCCTGTTTGCAAAAGGAACGATAAAATCTTGTATCCCCGCTTTTTTAAGGCTTAAAGCTATGGGCAAAACGCCTTTAACTTTTCTTATTTTCCCGTCAAGAGACAATTCCCCCGCGGCGCAAAAACGGCGCAAGTTTGCAGGATTTATAACTCCGCTTGAAGCAAGTATAGACAGAGCTATCGGCAAATCAAAACTTCCGCCTTCTTTTTTTACGTCGGCCGGAGCAAGATTAACAGTGATCTTTTTTGAAGGAAAATCAAAACCGGAATTTTTTAAAGCGGCAAAAACCCTGTCTTTTGATTCTTTAACGGCCGCATCGGGCAAGCCCACTATTGAAAATATCGGAAGCCCTGACGAGATATAAGTTTCAACCGTAATAACGTCCGCGTCTATGCCGTTAATAGCCGCAGAACTGACAAACGAAATCATTGTGTCCTCGCGAGTCTTGTATTTTTAAAAGATTTTTTATATAACAATTATAGCAAAGTAAAAGGAGAAGATAATGAAAAAATTTTTAATTGCAGCTTCTTTGGTGTGCCTCGTATCGTCAGCAGCTTTTGCAAAAGCCAGACAGGATCAGGAGTTCATACTTAAAATAGGAATGCAGCCTCAGGCCACTTGGAGCGACGATATAAGCGATGAAAACACACAGATAGGAATATCGGCGGGAGTAGAATACTTTAAATATTTAAACAATATCGTCGCCATCGGCGCGGGAACAACTTACGATTTGCCAAGAAACTTTAAAAATGAAGACGACGCTAACGGCAACATATCTTTTCTCCCGCTTTACACGGCGGTAAAAGTGCGCATGCCTTTGAGCGGCCTTGAAAACAATTATCCTTTCATTACGGCAAGGCTTGGATATGCGGCTTTTATTGAACAGACGGATTG
>JAISRM010000035.1 GCA_031273645.1 Endomicrobium sp. | reverse complement strand
CTTACATCATATTTTTAAAAAAATAATGTTAAAAACTATATTAAACATGGATCCCGCTTTCGCAGGACAACATAGCCGCAGCCTGTCGTCTCGTCTGTCATTCCCATGAAAATGGGAATCCACGTTTACTAAAAAAATTTTCTTACATCGTGTTTTTAAAAGAAATAATGTTAGAAACTATATTAATATTAAACATGGATTCCCACCCGATAAAGACACTCGGGCGCAGGCTGCTTAGGAAGAACAAATATTAAAAACGCGGGAATGACAACACTGAGGAAATGGCTTTCCGCTTTCGCAAGAATTGACAGACATTGAACGTCAGTCAACCTTGTGAAAACAGCAAATATGCTATAATATGCAAATATGAAAAAAGAACGTTTTTTAGACATTTTAAAGTCGCGCGTTCTGATAATGGACGGCGCGACAGGCACGCAGCTTCAGAAAAAGAAATATCTTGACGATGTGATAATTCCGGAAGAATTAAATATCAAGTTTCCGGAAAGAATTTCAGAAATTTATTCTTCTTATATAGAAGCCGGTTCCGACATTATACTTGCCAACACTTTCGGCGCAAACCCCATACGCCTTCAAAAACACAATCTTTTATACAAAGCCGACGACATTATAAGAGAAGGCATTTCTCTCATACGCAAAGCCGCAGGATCAAAAGAGATCATAGCCGCAGGCGACATTTCTCCGCTTGGAGAATACATGAGCCCGCTGGGGCAGTATTCTTTCGACGAAGTTTACAACGCTTTTTCTTATCAGGCTTCTCTTTTAAAAAAGCACGGAGCAGACATTATCGTAATTGAAACTATGACAGAAATTAAAGAGCTTAAAGCCGCAATTCTTGCCGCGCGCGATAATTTTGACGGCGCGATAATAGCGCAGATGACTTTTGAAAAAGACGGTTCTACGGTTACCGGCACAGATTTGCAAAGTTTTGCGGCTATGGCCGAAAACCTCGGCGCAGACGCCATAGGGCTAAATTGTTCGATAGGATCAAACGACCTGTTTCTGCTTGCGAAAACGCTTATAAAAAATACGTCTCTGCCGGTCTCTTTTAAGCCGAATGCCGGAGTGCCTGCGCTGATAAACCGCGAAACGTTTTTTCCGGAAAGCAAAGAAGAATTTATAGAGTCAAGTTTAAAAGCTTATTCTTACGGCGTAAATATGCTTGGCGGCTGCTGCGGCACAAATCCGG
Source organism: Endomicrobium sp. (assembly GCA_031273645.1). GTDB lineage: Bacteria > Elusimicrobiota > Endomicrobiia > Endomicrobiales > Endomicrobiaceae > JAISLV01. The sequence goes on along the minus strand of JAISRM010000035.1, from coordinate 2,392 downwards.
AATTTATTAAAACTTTATCAGGGCAATTAAAGAACAAAGCGCCTCAAAAACGCGATAAAGTAAATAAGTTTTTTCTGTCTTCAAGAACAAAGGCGATAGATATAAACGAATTAAAAAAACCGGCGCTGATAGGCGAAAGAATAAACCCCACAAACAGAAAAAAGTTTCAGGAAGAACTTTTAAACGGAAGTTTCTCGTCAGTAAAAGAAGAAGCTCGCCTGCAGGAAAAAGGCGGAGCCGTTTTGCTCGACGTAAATATGGGCGTTGCCGGAGCCGACGAAACGGCGCTTTTATCGGAAGCCGTAATTCGGATACAAGAAATAGTTTGCGCGCCTTTGTGCATAGATTCAAGCAATCCCAAAGCGCTTGAAGAAGCCGTAAAAAACTGCGCCGGAAGACCTGTAATAAATTCCGTAAACGCCGAAGAAGCAAAGCTTGTTTCAATAATGCCGCTTGCAAAAAGATACGGGACCGCTCTTATAGCGCTGACTACAAACGACAAAGGGCTTCCCTCGACCTGCAAAGAAAGGCTGGATATAGCCGAAACGATTATTTCCTATGCCGACAAATGCGGTTTTGAACGTAAAAATTTAATTTTTGATTATCTTGTTCTTTCAGCAAGTTCGTCGCCCGAGCAAGCCGGAGAAACTTTAAAAGCCATAAGAAAATCAAAAGAGCTTTGGCCGCAATGTAAAACTGTTCTTGGAATTTCAAATATATCTTTCGGCTTGCCTTCGCGCCAAACTATCAACTCGACGTTTTTAAAAATGGCGGTTGAAGCCGGGCTTGATTTTGCCATAGCAAACCCGCACGAAAACTGGACGATAAACGATCCTTACGCCAAAAACCTGCTTGAAAATAAAGACAAAGGCGCAATTAATTATATGAAGGCGTTCGCCTCCTATAAAAAGCCCGAGCCTTTAAACGCGCAAGAATTGCTGCCGCCTGAAAAACGATTGTATTTTGCCGTGTTAAACGGCGATAAAGACGCCGTCGCGCCTTTGATGAAAAGTATTGTTTGCGCAAGCGCAAATCCGTTTCAAACGGTCAGCGATAATGTGCTTGAAGCCTTAAATATAGTCGGCGAAAAGTTTTCCTCTAAAGAATTTTTTTTGCCGCAAATCATAATGTCTGCCCAAGCTGCTCAGGAAGCTTTTGCCATAGTTAAAACAACGTTAAAAAAATCCGCAGCCCAAACTGCCGGCAAAGTAATAATGGCCACCGTTAAAGGAGATATGCACGATATAGGCAAAAATATAGTGTGCGCCGTTTTAGAAAGTTACGGGTTTGACGTAATAGATATGGGCGTAAACGTCGAATCGCATGCCGTTATAGAAAAAGCAAAACAGGAAAAGCCCGTCGCAATAGGATTATCTGCTTTAATGACTACGACTATGCCGGAAATGGAAAAAAGCGTAAAACTAAAAAACGATTCCCGTTTAAACGTAAAAATTATGATAGGCGGAGCCGCAGTAACCGGAAAATACGCAAAAGAAATAGGCGCCGACCACTATTCCCCCGACGCAATGGGAACGGCAAAATATCTGCGGCAATTAATTAAAAACGAAAAATAAAACAGGCGAGACCTGCAGGCTTCGCCTGTTTTATGGGAACACAGACTGCGTCTGTTTTGTCATCAACCCGCATAAACACAAAGGCAGTCTGTAGTCTTTCAGTTTGTCATTGCCGCGTTTTTAATATTTGTTCTTCCTAAGCAGCCTGCGCCCAAATGTTTTTATCGGGTGGGAATCCACTTTTACTAAAAAATTCTTTTTACATTGTGTCTTTAAAAGAAATAATGTTAAAAACTATATTAATATTAAAAATGGATTTCCATTTTCATGGCAATGACAGACACAAACAAAACAGCCTTCGGCTGTGTTTATGTGAGATGACAAAACAGACACTGTCTGTCTTTAAGTTTGTCATTGCCGCGTTTTTAATATTTGTTCTTCCTTAGCAGCCTGCGCCCGAGTGTTTTTATCGGGTGGGAATCCATGTTTACTAAAAAATTCTCTCGCTGTTTTATAAAAACAGACGAAGGCTGCAGACGCAGCCTGTCATCTTTAAGTTTGTCATTCCCGCGAAAGCGGGAATCCATGTTTGCTAAAAAATTCTTTTTACCTTGTGTCTTTAAAAAAATAATGTTAGAAACTATATTAATATTAAACATGGATTCCCATTTTCATGGGAATGACAGACACAAACAAAACAGACACTGTCTGTGTCCCATAAAACAGACGAAGTCTGAAAAGAAATAATGTTAGAAACTATATTAATATTAAAAATGGATTCCCATTTTCATGGGAATGACAGACACAAACAAAACAGCCTTCGGCTGTGTTTATGTGAGATGACAAAACAGACACTGTCTGTCTTTCAGTTTGTCATT
>JAISRM010000221.1 GCA_031273645.1 Endomicrobium sp. | reverse complement strand
TGCGATTTTAGTTTTAAATTGCTTTCTTTTTTCATTTTGTTACGGACCTTCAATAGCTGCGGTTATAGACGGCAAACAAGCGGCAAAAGAATATAAACAGATATTTGACGATTTTATCCTTCCTTATGCGTACGGCAAAATTACGGACTCGCATTTTGCCTCTTCCGACAGGGTTATAATAAATATTCAGGATTTGCACTGCCATCCTAAAGTTCAAAAGAACATCGGAAAAATAATAGAATTATTTGACAAAAAATGCGGCGTTACAAATATTTTTCTTGAAGGCGCCTACGGAGATATAGACACAAGCTGGCTGACGGGCGAAAAAAACGCGGCGCAAAGAGAAAAGCTTTTAGATTTAATGCTTGAAACGGGACGGCTTACAGGAGCCGAATATTTTTCAGCGTTAAAGTATAGGTCGGATATAATCAAGGGATTAGAGTCAAAGAACCCGTATTTGCAAAATTTAAATACGTTCGGGCGGATAATAGAAGAACAGGAAGATATAGACATAATACTTGCCGGCATAGAAGAGTCAATGTCGGATTTAAAGAAAAGATATTACAACAAACGGCAGTTCAAACTTGAAAAACTGAGCAAAGAGTATTCTGAAAATAAAATCCCTCAAAGAAAATATTTCACCCTTCTTTCCAAACACACCAAAAAACTCGGCATAGATTTGGATAAATATTCAAATACGCGCCTTTATTTGGAAATCTTAAATTCCGACAAAGAGCTGGATTATAAAGCGATTGGTTTGCAGCTTCAGCAATTTGTCGCAATACTCAAAGACAAGATTCCTTACGGCGCTTATAAAATGCTTTTGGATTCTACGTCAAATTTTACGGAAGTGGACAAACTATACGGATATCTGATAGATCTCTCAAAGAAAATTGACATAGATTTAAGCGTTGATTATGGCGAACTTAACAAATACTTTAAATATATAGAATTAAGCCAAAAAATAAATCCCCTTGAGCTTGTAAGCGAAGAACAAAGATTAAGCAGCGAAATCAACTCGAGGTTTGCAGAGACAAAATCGCAAAGAGAAGTGGTATTTCTCATCGGGTTTCACAAATATTTAAAAAATTTTTTAAACAGTAAAATAACGGCTTCCGACTACAAATACTATCAAGACAATATAGATAAATACAGAAAACTTTACGTGAAATACATTGACAACAAAGTGCTGTCGCTGCTTGACGATTATATTAAACGCGCGCAGGATTTCTACGATATAAACCTTCAAAGAAACGGTTATTTCAGCCAAAACCTGTTTGAGAGCATAAAAAGTTCGCCTCTTGAAAACCCAACAGCATTTCATGACGACGCTTCAAGCGTTATAAACAATCTGAATCAGGTTAAAAGAGTTGATGTAATAATTACCGGCGGTTTTCACACGGAAGCGCTTTCGGACATACTTAAAGAACGCAATATATCGTATGTGGTAATAACTCCAAATATTACAGACGGGGTGAAAGAAGCGCAGGAAACATATTACAAAGTTGCAAAAGAGCAAAGCAAAATATCGTCTCAGACATTGGCAAATATGGTCGCTTCGCTTTCAATAACCGACCAGATAAAACTGTGGCTGTCTGTTGACCCTCAAAAAGCGCTGGATATTTACGGAAACTATCTTGAAATCAACGGCAATACGGCCGTAATTAAAGACAGCGGGATAAGTTTTAGTTTAGATAAAGACGGCAAATTCCGCTTAGATTCTCTTCCGTCTAGTACGAAAGAGGAGAAAGCAAGAAAACAACTTATCGCGCAAGCCGCCAAGATATTTGAATCCGACGACGAGACAACGGGAGATATTATCGCTGCTGTAATTGAAAAAATCAAAGAAAATCTTACAAATAAAGAATTAGCCGGCAAGGTAACGCCCGAACTGCTTGAAAAAATGAATTTCAACGAAGTAAAAAAAGCTCTTGAAGACGATATTGCAAGCCTTGAACATATAGTTGAAAACACAGTTAATGAAAAGTCTGCGCTGATTTCTGGGCTCAGACTTTTTTCACAAATGCTTGGTAAACTCTCCGATGCCGTAGTTGAAAATGCGCAGTCTATACAAAAATCGGCAGTAGAAATGCAAATAGAAGAAACGCTTCTCAATGAAACTGAAAATGCCGATAGCGGAGGTTTTTTAACAGGCAATAAAATATCGTTAAATGCAAAGCAGAATAGAAATCTTTTAATTGAAACGGAAACAGGCGTTTATTGCGTGCTGATTGACAAGGGTTCAATAGTTATTTTGATAAAGGAAGAAAACGGCCAAGCAACAAGAACTTTAGAATATATGTCCGCTCAAGATTTATACAAATTAACCGGAGTTGACATACTATACAATAACATTGCTGGAAATGAAAGAGTAATAATCTCAAAAAATAATGATTCAATCAGAATTGCAGCGCTGGAAGGAAACGCTAAAGTAAATTTGGATAAATTAGAAAATATAGACACTTCAAAAGACTTGCCTGCCGCAAAAGCCATATTTGCAGAACAAATGCCTAATATTTTTTATTTAGATGAAATAGAAGAAATTGTAAAAGCAATTTCAAGCAATAAACCTGTGGCAGTCTATCCATATAGATGGAAAGTTGACGTAAATAATTTACCTATTCAGGATATAAACAATCTGCTTCGCGCAATTTTATCTGACACAAAACATTTTAATGCTTTTGAATATAATCTTAGGGAAATGTTTAAAAACGCATTTGTGCACGGAAATAAATTAGATTTTAATAAACCTGTCTATATACAAAAAACACAAGAAGGCGATATAAGCGTATATAACGTAATCGATGATAAAGAAGACGGCGATTCTAATAAAAATGTGAACGTAAGGAAGACTATAGCTGCTCTTAACGGAATTACGGGCGGTCATAATGGCGTTATAAACATTGCCAAAACACAAAAATTCACCGCAGGGCAAATGGAAATCGGCGGGATAAAATTTTATAAGGCAACAGCATACGGTTTGTCTGATAATAATTCGATAAAAACCGTGAAAGGCGTTGTAGGAAAAATAATATCAATTTTTTTGATTGCTGTTTCATTGGCATTTGCTCCTTTAAATATTTCAGCTCAAAACGCCGATACGCTTGACAAAGCGCAAACTTCGGCTTTTGTTACGCGCAGTCCAAATACAGTTATAAATTTTCCCGCCAAAGACATTATGCAGGCTATCGGCTATGGAAGTATAGTAGAAGACAGCTTATTAAATGAATCAAATATAGAAAACTCTAT
>JAISRM010000140.1 GCA_031273645.1 Endomicrobium sp. | reverse complement strand
AAGCGAGGCATCGCCTTTAAACATTTCTTCGCAAGACAAACTGGACGCAAGCAAACCTGCTTCAGTAATCTCAGTTGAAATCGAAGAACAGACTTCGTCTGCTTTATAGAATGCATGCTTCGTCTGCTTTATGGGGGAAACACAGAGCGCGTCTGCTTTACGCAACAACGCCGCTGCATTAGCGCCTTTAATTTGCGGCACTAAAAAATTCACTAAAAAATTCAATTGAAAAACATATGATTTTATTATAGAATCAACGAATCATGAATACAAATAAATTAATAGAAATTGCTTTAGCCGAAGACAAAGTTTTTCAGGACATAACTACAAAGGAGTTTATTTCTAAGGACAAAAAAGCGAGAGCGGTTTTGATAGCCAATAAGCCGGGCGTTTTATGCGGCATAGATATTTTTGAAAAAGTTTATAAAACTATAAGTTCCGCCTGTAAAGTTGAATCAAAAATCAAAGACGGTTCTCTTTTGAAAAAAGGCGATAAAATTCTTAAAATAACGGGACCCGCTTCGGCCATACTCTCCGGAGAGAGAACGGCTTTAAATTTTTTGCAGAATTTGTCGGGGATAGCCACTCTTACTCACGAATTTGTCAAACTTGTAAAAAACGGAAAAACAAAAATTTACGATACGAGAAAAACTCTTCCCGGATACAGAACTCTTGCCAAATATGCCGTCGTCTGCGGCGGCGCAACAAATCATAGAATGAATCTTTCCGACATGGTTTTAATTAAAGACAATCATCTTTCTCTTTCTGAAAGCCTTGCCGATAAAATAAAAAGTTTCAGAAAAAAACATAAGAATATTCTTATAGAAGTAGAATGCGAAAATCTCGCTCAGGTGCGCCGCAGCGTCGCAGCTAAAGCCGATATAATAATGCTTGATAACACCAATTATACAAATACGAAAAAAATGATAGCTTTTATAAGACGCAATTCCGTTTCCGGCTACAAGCCCGAGATAGAAATTTCAGGCGGCGTAAATCTTCAAACCGCAAAAAAACTTGCAAAACTCGGAGCTGAGAGAATATCGGTCGGCATGATTACGCATTCCGCTCCGGCTTTGGATATAACTTTGGAAATTACAATCGATTAAAATGCGCATTCTTGAAACGCTTTTCCATGATAAATATGTTTCCGGAAACGAAATAGCTTCTGCGTTAAAAATTTCAAGAGCGGCGGTTCACAAACAAGTAAACGCTTTAAGAAAAAACGGATATGTGATTTTGTCGTCTAAAAAAGGATATATGCTTTCTAAAAAAGCCGATATTCTTGACGAGAGCGAAATAAAATCTTTTTTTGATAAACCCTTGTCCATAGCAAAAAAAATAATTTGTCTTAAAACCGCAGATTCCACGCAGACGCAGCTTAGGCGTCTTGCCGAAAATTCCGACGCAGCCGAAGGCATTGTTTTAACCGCCGAAACGCAAAGCGAAGGTTACGGAAGAAGAAAACGCAAATGGAGTTCAAATAAAGGCGGGCTCTGGTTCTCTTTTCTCTTAATGCCCGAGATGACCCCTGAAAACGCTTCTAAGCTTGCCCTTGTTATATGCGCGGCCGTCAACAGATTTTTTGAAAAGAATTATAATTTTGACTTAAAAATCAAATGGCCAAACGATCTTCTCTATAAAAACAAAAAACTTGCGGGAATACTTGTGGAAATGTCTGCCGAACACGACAGAATAAATTGGATCATCGCCGGAATAGGAATAAACGTTTCAAATATTTTGCCTGAAAGTCTGCAAAAAGAAAGCGTTTCTTTAAAAGAGATATTAAAAACCGGCGTAAACAGATCGCAGCTTCTTGCCGGACTTTTATCGGAAATAGAAATTTCTTACGCCCTATTTAAAAAAGAGGGATTTGGCGTTTTTGCAGACGAGTACAACAGAAAGGCCGCTTTTATAAACGAACCAGTCGCAATTGACGACGGGAAACGCCAGTTAAAAGGCATTGATCTCGGCGTTGACGAAAACGGTTTCCTTCTTTTAAAAACCAAAAACGGCGTTGAAAAAATAGTTTCGGGAACTTTAAGAAAAATATGATTAAAATAATTTGCGTTGCAAAATTGTTCTTTGCTCTGGGCGCGCTCGTCATTATAACTTCATGCGCTTCGCCTCAGAAAAATATTATTAAAAATTCGAGCGGAAAAACTCTCACCATTTGTCCGGCTCCGACGGCTTTTCAAGACGTTGACAGAATTATGAAAAGTCCGGGTTACTGGATTTCAAAGCTTCAATATCCGGATAAAATCGCGCTCAACAAACAGGAAATAGACGCGCTGAACGCAAAAACCGTCGGCAGAAATTCCTATATTAACGATATCCGTTATTTTCAAACGCGCTATTACAGAAAATCCGCCGCCGATGCGCACAGAAAGAACGTAGCCGTTTTTTCAAAATATTATGACGGCTATTCTGATAAACCGGTTGAAATCGGATATTTTGAAGAAATTGAAAAAAATATAGATTATAGTTTGTTTTCTTCAACGGTCGCCGTTAAATTTGCCATGACGGTAAAGTATGCAGAACTCAGAGTTTTGCCGACGAGAGAGCGTTTATTTTCTTCTTTGGACACTCTTGATTTAGACAGAATGCAGATAACGCAGCTTGATTTGGCTTCGCCGCTTGCGGTTTTATATTCGACTAAAGACAAAGAGTGGCACTATGTTGTTTCAGAAATTGCGGAAGGCTGGATAGAAAAAGATTCTTTTGCTTTTTGCAAACAGGAAACTATAAGAGATTATAAGAAGTGGACGAAGATAGCCGTAACTGTGTCTCCTAAATCAGACATATACAAAAATTCTAATATGACCGATCTCTTTGATTACGTCAATATGGGCACCGTCGTGCCTATAGCAAACGTTGCCGGAGATGTCGCCGAAATAAGAATTCCGTCGGCAGATAGCAAGAACTCTTTAGTTTTTAAGAAAGCTTATATAAGTTTATCTGATATTTCCATAGGCTATCTTAAATATACGCAGCGCAATGTTTTGATTCAGGCGTTTAAACATCTTAATTCGCCTTACGGGTGGGGGGGGATGAACGGCGAACAGGATTGTTCAAGTTTT
>JAISRM010000130.1 GCA_031273645.1 Endomicrobium sp. | reverse complement strand
TGGTGCGGAAGAGGTTTTGCGATGAGAGCTAAAGGATTGGGCGCCCACGTTATAGTTACGGAAGTCAATCATTTAAAAGCCATTGAAGCCGCCATGGACGGTTTTGTCGTTTTGCCTATGAAAGACGCCGCTGCGCAAGGGGATATTTTCGTAACGCTTACGGGAGATTTAAACGTAATAGACAAACAACATTTTGCCGCAATGAAAGACGGCGCTATAGTATGCAATTCCGGGCATTTCAATAATGAAATAAACATTGAAGCGTTAAAAAAAGCTTCTAAGTCGGTTAGAAACGTAAGAGATTTTGTCGATGAATATACTTTAAAAAATAACAGAACCGTATGCGTTTTAGGAGAGGGAAGGCTTATAAATTTAGCCGCGGCCGAAGGTCATCCGGCAAGCGTTATGGACATGTCTTTTGCCAATCAGGCTTTAAGCGCGGAATTTATGGTGAAAAATCATAAAAACTTAGAGAACAAAGTTTATCCGGTTCCCGAAAAGCTTGACAGCGAAATAGCAAAGCTTAAACTAAGCGCCATGGGCATAAAAATAGATTCTCTTACAAAAGAACAAAAAGAATATCTAAATTCATGGAAATCAGGAACCTGATTGCAGACTTCGTCTGTTTTATAAAACGACTGTTTGTGTCTGTCAATTTCTGCGCCCTATTTTGTCAATTCCCGCGAAAGCGGGAATCAGAGTTGGCTAAAAATTTTTTTACATTTGTTTGCGTCTGTCATTTCCGCGCCCTATTTGTCATTCCCGCGAAAGCGGGAATCCAAGTTTGCTAAAAAAATCTTTTTACATTGCGTTTTTAAAAGAAATAATGTTAGAAGCCATATTAATATTAAACATGGATTCCCGCTTTCGCGGGAATGACAATACGGAGGTGAATATTAAAAACGCGTGAATTGACAGACATTGAAAAAAAGTTAATTTTACTTTTAGAAGAAAATATGGTAAAATCAACAAGTTGTATCAATAAAAACAACACAGAAAAAGTAAGGAGTTACAAAGATGGCATTTGAAAAGAAAGTCGTGGTTGAACAATTTAAGACGCACGCTACCGACACAGGTTCTCCGGAAGTCCAGGTCGCCCTTCTTACATCGAGGATAAAGTATCTTTCAGATCATTTTCAGAAATATCCAAAAGATTTTGCCTCAAGAGTGGGATTTCTTAAAATGATAGGACAGAGAAGAAGACTTCTCGACTATATAAAAAAACACGATAAAGACGGTTATACGTCTTTGATTAAAAAATTAGATCTCAGAAAGTAAAAATTTTTCTGGGACATTAAAAAGTTCCGGCGCAGCTACAAAGGATGCAAAGAAACGCTGAAAAAGAAGTGCCGCAATAGAAGTTTTTCGCAGTATTTAAAACTTTTCTATTGGAAGTCTTAATTTCAGAATATCCGAACTTCTTAAAAAGGAGTTTATTTGGATCTTTTGTGCATAGTATGCCGGGACGATGGAGCTTAAAAGTGGAATATTTTAAAAAAGAAGTTGAAGTAGCCGGTAAAAAATTTATTATTGAATCGGGTAAAGTCGCAAAGCAGGCAAGCGGTTCATGCACGGTAACGATAGGCGAAACTACGGTTCTTGTTTCGGTAGTCGCTTCAAAAGAGCCTAAACCCGGCATCGATTTTATGCCTTTGACCGTAGATTACAGAGAAAGAACTTATGCAGCCGGAAGAATACCCGGAGGTTTTTTCAGAAGAGAAGCAAAGCCAAGAGACAGCGAAATTCTTGTAAGCAGGATTATTGACAGAAGCATAAGGCCTCTTTTTCCGGAGTACTGGAGAAATGACACGCAAATTTCTGCTATTGTGCTTTCTTCCGACGCAGAAAACGATACGGAAATAGCGGCGGTTATAGGAACGTCGGTAGCTTTAAATATTTCTGAACTTCCTTTTTCAACTCCCATAGCCTGCGTCAGAATAGGCCGTATAGACGGACAACTCGTAGTAAATCCCACCAAAACAGAACAAAAAATCAGCGATTTAGACTTAGTTGTAAGCGGAACGCAAGACGCCGTAACTATGGTAGAAGCGGCTTCTCTTGAACTTTCAGAAGCAGAAATGCTTGACGCTTTAAAACTTGCTTCCGAAACAATTAAAGATATATGCGAAATTCAAAAACAGTTTCCGGCAAAAGAAAAAATTAAAGTCGCCGCGCCCTCGTACAACGAAGCTTTAAAAGCCGACATAGAAGCCGAAGCGCTTGCAAAAGCCGAAGAAGGCGTAACGATTAAAGAAAAAAGCGAAAGAGAATTTTTCTGGGCTTCTTTTAAAAAAGATATAAGCGCAAGGCTTCTTGAAAAATATCCGCAGGAAACGGCCGCGGCTATTGACGCCGTGCTTGAAGATATTTTTTACAAAAAAGCCAGAGAACTCGTTTTAAATAAAAAAGTAAGAACAGACGGAAGAGGTTTTGAAGAAATAAGACCTATTTCCATTGAAACCGGCGTTTTGCCAAGAGCTCACGGTTCGGCTTTGTTTACAAGAGGGCAAACTCAGGCTTTGGCTACCGTTACTTTGGGAACTCCCGGAGATCAGCAGATTATGGACGAACTTGCGGGAGAATATAAAGAACGTTTTATGCTTCACTATAATTTCCCGGGTTTTGCAACCGGAGAAGCAAAAAGCGAAAGATCTACAAGCAGAAGGGAAATAGGTCATGGAAATCTTGCGAAAAGATCTCTCAGAGCCGTTCTTCCAAAAGAAGAAGATTTTGCTTATACTATAAGAATAGTTTCCGATATTCTTGAATCAAACGGTTCTTCGTCGATGGCTTCGGTTTGCGGCGGTTCTTTGGCTTTGTTTAACGCCGGAGTTCCGGTTAAATCAAGCGTTGCCGGAGTTGCAATGGGACTTATAAAAGAGGGCGGCAATTACGCCGTTCTTACCGATATAATGGGCATGGAAGATCATCTTGGCGATATGGATTTTAAAGTAGCCGGAACAAGAAACGGCATTACCGCTCTTCAGATGGATATAAAAATTTCAGGTCTTACGCACGACATACTCGTTCAGGCTTTAGATCAGGCAAAACGCGGAAGATTTTTTATACTCGACAAAATGGACGCCGCAATAAATACGCCTAAAAACGACGTCTCTTTGTATGCTCCAAAGATTGTAACCGTCATGATTCCTCAAAATAAAATAGGCGAGCTTATAGGTCCCGGCGGAAAAAATATAAGAAAAATACAGGAAGAAAACGGCGTTCAGATAGACATTGAAGAAACGGGCAAAGTTTTCATTTCAGGAACTGACGCCGCAGGAGTAGAATCTGCCAAAGCTGCTGTTGAAGCTTTAACGGCGGAAGTTGAAATCGGCAAAATATACAAAGGAAGGATAACAAGGCTTATGGCTTTCGGAGCTTTTGCGGAAGTTCTTCCCGGCAAAGAAGGTCTTATACACATTTCCCAGCTTGCAGAAAAACGCGTCAATAAAGTTGAAGACGTTGTTAAAGAAGGCGATATTGTTACCGTTAAAGCCGTTGAGATAGACGAGAAAGGAAGAATAAATCTCAGTATAAAAGCCGCTTTAAGAGGCAATTAATTTTAATATTAGAAATCCGCAAAAGTTTAGCAAAGATACATTAAAAACCAATACCGGCGTTAAACTTTTCGGTTTCTTAATTTTTTAAAACTAAAGGTGCAAAATGGCAAACGGAAACGAATCTAAGAACGATATAAAAAGCAAAGTGCAATCTCTTTACGAGATAATGAAAGAAGAAAAAATAAGCGAATTAGAAGTAAATTGCCAAGATTACAACGTTTGCATAAAGCGCAAAGATCCCGACGCCGAGCGCATAGCCGTAAAAAAAGCGCAGCCGGTTTCGGCGGCAGAAAATAAGACGGCGGGCGCGCCGCAGAATAATTCCGTTTCGGTTTCGGCAGAAACCGTAAAATCTCCGATCACCGGAATATTTTATCAGTCGCCTTCTCCTTCGTCTGCGGCTTTTGTGTCTGCGGGAGACATAGTTGAAATAGGCAAAGCGCTTTGCATAGTTGAAGCAATGAAAGTAATGAATGAAATCAAGGCTACTTATAAAGCTAAAATAGTTAAAGTTATCGCCGAAAACGGCAAAATCGTAAGCGCGGGTCAGGATTTGTTTGAGGTTGAAAAGCTTTAAACTTGAGAGGGTTATGAAATGGCGGAAATAACCGAACAAATAGGTTTTGCAGCCGGAGCAATATGGCAGTATTTGGGCGAGCACGGGCAGTCTTATCCGATTAAAATAAAAGCTAATCTCGGTTTGTCAAATACTTTGCTCTATCTTGCTTTAGGCTGGCTTGCCAGAGAAGATAAAGTTAATATAACGCGTACGGAACACAGCTACGTAATTTCTCTTAAATAGCCCTTGCCGCTTATTTCTCCGCGCGTCTTTTTGGAGCGGTTCTTGTGGGAAAAATTAAAAAATCAAAAAATAAAAAACAACAATTGCAAAATAATAACAGAAACAGGGATTTGGCAGCCCTGTTTTTTGCTTTATTGTCTTTTGCAAGCGCGTATGCTCTCGTTGCTCCGCAAGCTTCGGGATTGTTTGGAAAATCTTTTCAAAATATAATGTCTCAATTGTTTGGCACGGGAGCTTATGTCGTGCCGCTGCTTTTGTTTTGGTCTTTTATAGTGCGCATAAGCAAATCTTTTGAACTTAAAGGAAGGCTTGATTTTATATGGTCGCTTGCGACTCTTGTTTCCTCGTCGGTATTATTTACTTTCTCGGGAATTTTGTTTTCTCTAAACACTTACGGCGGCTGGCTTGGCGAGAGATTTTATCCTTTTTTTGAACAGCTTTTTGGCATGTGGCTGGGTTTTTCTCTTGTTTCAATCGTTTTTATTTATTCGCTTGCAAGCCTTTTTAGAATTTCAATAAGCGCCTGCGTAATAGGATTTTTTAAAGGTTTAAAACAGGATATCTCAAAGACCAAAGAAGAAGAAAACGCTCCTAAAATATATGAAAAGAAACCCGGCGCCGCCGTTAAAAAAGAGCCTGAAGAAAAAGAAAAAAATCCTAAGACTGAACCTTTAAAACCGCCTAATATAGTAGATAAAAAAGACGAGCAGCGCGATAAAGCGGCCGCTCAAAAAATTCTAAATGAAGAAAAGAAAGCGGAAAAAATAGACAGCAAAAGTTTTAATTATAAACTGCCTCCGACGTCTTTGTTAAAAAACGATCCGGTCATAAACTTTGCGGCAAATAAAGACGATCTCCTTGCGCGCGCGCAATTGCTGAGAACTACTCTTGCAGATTTTGACATAGCCGCCGAAGTCAAAGATATTATTCCGGGTCCTGTCGTTACCCGCTACGATTTGCTTCTTGCTCCGGGGGTAAAAATTCAGGCCGTTACCGGAATTATCGACAATCTTTCGCTTACTATGCGCACGTCTGCCATAAGAGTCGTTCCTATTCCCGAAAAAGCCGCCGTCGGAATAGAAGTTCCAAATCCCGACGGGCTTATTGTCGGCTTAAGGGCAATTATTGAAAGCGACGCTTTTATAAAATCTTCTTCTTTGCTGACTTTGGCGCTTGGAAAAACTACCGACGGGGAAGGATATGTCGCTAATCTTGCCAAAATGCCGCATTTGCTTATAGCCGGAGCTACGGGTTCGGGAAAAAGCGTGGGGATACACACTATCATTTTGTCAATTTTATTTAAAGCGCGTCCGGACGAAGTGAAGTTTACGCTGATAGATCCCAAGCGCGTTGAAATGCCGATATATAAAGATATTCCTCATCTTTATAATCCGTGCTCTTGCGCCGCAGACGCCGATATTATAACAAACCCTCGCGAAGCGGCGTCGGCTTTAAAAAAACTTGTAACGATCATGGACGATCGCTATAAGAAATTTGCCAAAGCCATGGTAAGAAATATTGAAGAATATAATTCTAAAATGGCCGAAACAGGACAAGAAAAAGAATTTTACATAGTCGTGATAATAGACGAGCTTGCCGATTTAATGCTTGTAGCCCAAAAAGAAATAGAAGATTCCATACAGCGTCTTGCCCAAATGGCAAGAGCCGTCGGCATACATTTGATACTTGCCACGCAAAGGCCTTCCGTAAACGTTATAACGGGCATAATAAAAGCAAATTTTCCAGCAAGGCTTTCTTTTCAGACGACTTCAAAAATAGATTCAAGGGTTATTCTCGACATGCTTGGCGCAGAAGATTTGCTTGGCAAAGGAGACATGCTCTTTTTAAATCAGGGAGAATCTAAGCCGGCGCGTCTGCAGGGCGCTTTTGTTTCTTTAAAAGAAACGGAGCGTATAGTCGGTTTTATCAATGATCAAAATTTCCCCAGAATTTACGAGCCGGCGGCAGTTGAAGTAACTCCGGAATCTTTTGATCCTATGGCTGAAAAGAGAAAGAAAGATCTCGTTCCGGCTTTAAATCTTATATACGAGCGCAGAAGAGTTTCGCAGGATTTATTAAAAGCTAATTTCGGCAGTTCTTCAAGGGCGACAAATATTTTAAGTCTTCTTGAAACTCAAGGGTTTATAAAGAAACCCGAAGGCACTAACAAATGGCAGATTAATTATGATAAAATAGAGGAGTATTTGGAAAAGAATCACACTCAAGGGGGATAAAAATGAAAATAGGAATTGCAGCCGCAATGGTATTGGCTTTGGCTTTTTTTGCGCCTTCGGTTTTTGCGCAAAGCAATGAAGAAAAATTAAAAGACGTCCTTGCAAAAATGGAAGAAGCGGATAAAGCCGTAAAGACTTTTGAAACCGATTATTCCCAAGAAATATTTTATACGGCTACCGGCGAAAAACAGCTTATCAACGGAAATTTAAAATATAAAAAGCCCGACGGAATTTTTATAACGCAAAAAGCTCCTCAGGAGCAAAAGATATATATCAGCGGCGGAAAAATAACCGTTTATACTCCCGAAAACGATCAGGCCGTTATAGACGATTGGAAAAATATGATAAACGGCGATTTTGCTCCGGCTTCCCTTATAAGTTTTGGAAGCGGCTGGAAAGATATACAAAAAAACAACGCGATAGATTATGCCGCAGAAGACGAAGACAATTACATTCTTGAAATATATCCGAACTCAAAAAAAGAATGGACTATGCAAATATACGTTTCAAAGAAAACTTTTTATCCCGTTAAGGCTATTGTGCTTTCCGGAGGAATTTCCGTCAACGTAAGTCTTGCAAACGTTAAAACTAATCAGAATTTTAAGAAAGATATTTTTAAATTTAAAGCGCCTGAGGGCGTAGAAGTAATAAAACTATAACGGGCGGTTTTTTTTAATGAAAGAAATAGGGAAGCTGCTTAAAGAAAAACGCAAAACCGGCGGGTTGTCGTTAAAAGCCGCCCATAAAAGCACTAAAATTCAGGAACAGTATCTTGTCGCCTTAGAAGAAGGCAATATGAAGGTTTTTTCGGCCGAGATATATTATAAAAGTTTTTTAAAATCATATGCAAAATATCTCGGTTTTGACCCGGAACTCATATTAAAACAATATGAAGAAAAAAAATCTTCCGACGTTGCGCATCAGTATAGTTACGAGCGCGACGATTCGTTTTTTAGTAAAGATGACAAAGAAGATAACGCTCAAGACGATAAAAAAGTAAAAGACGGTTCCGTAGAGACGAAATGGCTTGTCGCCGTTTTGGTCGTTATTGCGGTTTTATTTATCGTTTTTTTATATTTTAATAAAAACATTTCCGAAATTGCCGACGGCAATCAGTCTTTGCCTGATCAGTTTCCTGCGCAGCCGCAGCAGACGGAGGAAGTTCCGGTTTTAGCATCTGCTGTTTTAATAGAAGTTTCTTCCGATACGCTAATGTCTGATAAAAAAGATTCAGCTGAGGAAGCGCTAAATATTAAAGCTTCTAAACAGCCGGCCGCGCCGGCCGCGCCGGTCGCTAAGACGGCAAAACAATCCGTTGATTCTGCCAAAAAAAACGCCGAACTTGAATTGCGCATTGAAGCCGTTGAAAACGTGTGGGTAAAAATTGAATCCGACTCAAGAGAACTTTATCAGGGAACGGTCTTAAAAGGCTCTTCAAAGAATTTTAAAGCTTCTGATAAATTTTCTTTACAAATAGGTTATGCGCCCGGAATTAAAGTGTTTTTAAATGAAAATCAAATCGACGTTGTAAGCGGTTCGGTGCAAGACGTAAATAATATCCTGTTAACGAGAGACGATTTATGAGTTTTGCGCCTTACAAAGTTGCTCTTGTCGCTTTGGGGTGTCCGAAGAATACGGTTGAATCGGAGTATATGTTAGGCGCCTTTAAAGCCGGCGGATTGACGATAGTCGGCGATATTAACCGCGCAGATATTATAGTAGTTCACACGTGTTCTTTTATAAAAGCGGCAAAAGAAGAGTCGGAGCGCTGCGTGGAGCAGGCTTTGTCTTTGAAAAAAACAAAAGACGTAAAAGTTTTTGTGACGGGTTGTCTGCCGCAGCTGTTAAAAGAAGAAATATTAAAAATTTTTCCTCTTATAGACGGGTATCTTGGGACCGGAGATTTAAAAAAACTGCCTGAATTGTTTTTTGGCGCCGCAAAATCCTGCGCAGACGCTGCCGGAGGGCTTAACAATTCAAAAAACAGACTGTTGTCGTCGCCGCTTCCTTACGCTTATTTGAAGATAGCGGAAGGCTGCAATCACAAATGCAGTTTCTGCATAATTCCGGATTTAAGAGGAACATATAAAAGCAGAACGCTAAATTCTCTGGTTGAAGAAGCCGGCGCTCTTGCGCAAGCCGGAATAAAAGAACTTATTATCGTAGCGCAGGATACGTCGAGTTTCGGCATAGACCTTTATAATAGATTTTCTTTAGATAAATTGCTTTCTAAATTATCTGCTGTTAAATCTCTGAAATGGATAAGGCTGATGTACGCTTATCCTTCAAGCGTGACCGACGGATTAATCGACGTTATAAAAGAGTACGCTAATATCTGCCGTTATATGGACATACCTGTGCAGCATGCGAGCAAAAAAATACTCTCGGCCATGAAAAGACCCGTTAATAGCGCTGCGGTTATCAAAAAAATAAAATCAAAGATTCCCGGCATAACTCTTAGAACTTCGTTTATTACCGGATTTCCGGGAGAAACGGACAAAGACGCCGCCGAACTCGTCGATTTTGTTAAAGAGGGTTACTTTAGATTTGCCGGAGTTTTCCAATATTGCGATCAGGAAAAAGCCGCTTCTTCAAAATTAAAGGGTAAGGTTTCTCAAAGAATTGCAGCCGCAAGGCGTATTTTAATAGAAAACGCTCAGTACGGCGTTTTTAAATCGGAGATAGACAGTTTAAAAAATACGGAAATTGAATTTATGGCCGAAAGCTGCTCAAAGAGCGATTGCGGATACGCCGTTAAGGGCAGAAGCGCGTTTCATGCTCCGGAAATAGACGGAAATATCGTAGTCTCGCATTGTTCGCCTTTGATAGCCGGCAATTTTTATAAAGCGGTTATAAAAGGAAATAACGGATACGACATAAAAGCGCTTATCAAAGAATGACGAAAACATTTTAAACGGGGATGAGATGAATTTACCTAATAAACTTACTTTAGCTAGAATTTGTTTAGTGCCGTTTTTTATATTGTGTATGGAAGTGGGGGGATTATTTAACTATGCCGCCGCTTTTATAATTTTCGGCATAGCTTCGCTTACGGATTTTATCGACGGGCAGCTGGCAAGAAGATATAATTCCGTAACTACGCTTGGAATATTTCTTGACCCTCTTGCCGACAAACTTCTTATATGCGCGGCTTTCATATGTTTTGTGGACGTAAAAATTATAGACGTGCCGGCATGGATGATAATCGCTATAATATCGAGGGAATTTTTAATAACAGGTCTGCGTTCTCTTGCGGCGTCAAAGAACGTTATAATCGCGGCAGATAAAGCCGGAAAATTCAAAACTACATTGCAGATAGTAGTGATTATGATCGTATTGCTTATACTCGTTCTAAACGAACTTTCGGTCAAATTTTATCATGCCCCTTATTATGAATTTTTAAAATATTCGGGCAGTCCGTATTATACCTTAGCCGTATTAATGCAGAAAATTCCTTATTGGATTACTTTTATGGCTACGATACTTACTTTGTTTTCCGGATTTAATTATATCTTCAAACACAGGGATCTTTTGAAATGAATAAGTTTATATTGTTTTTTTCATCGGCTTTCGGAACAGGATACATAAAATACGCTCCGGGAACTTTTGGAACTCTTGCGGGCTTACTGTTGTGGAAAGCGGTTATGCCCGACAATTTTTGGTGCCACGCGTTTGCGCTTGTAATGATATTTTTGATTTCTGTAGTTTTGTCTTCCGAGGCGGAAAAAATATATGCAAAAAAAGACGATCAAAGAATAGTTATAGACGAAGTTGCGGGAATATGGTTTTCCTTAGCTTTTTTGCCCGGCGCTTTTTTATATTTAGCGGCGGCTTTTGTTTTGTTTAGGTTTTTTGATGTGAAGAAACCGCTGTTTATAAGCAAACTGCAAAAAATAAAAGGCGGTTTAGGCGTAACTCTCGACGACGTCGCCGCCGGCATTATCGTTAACCTTCTGCTTCAGCTTTTAAATCTGGCGGTAAAATAATGGTAAAAGTAAAAAAAATAATTTCAGGAGATCTTCAGGTCAACTGTTATTTGGTATATGACGTTGATTCAAAAAAAGCCCTTATCGCCGATCCCGGACAAGACGGCGCAAAGGTAATTGCAGAAATAGAAAAAGACGGCTTAATTCCGGAAATCCTTGTAAACACTCACGGACATTTTGATCACATATTGTCCGACGAGCTTGTGCGCAGACATTTTAATATTCCGCTTGGCGCCCACAAAGACGACGCGCCTATGCTTTCTGACCCTTACGAAAACGGATCTTATTCGTTTTTTAGAGAGCCGGTTTCAATAAAAGATCCTGAAATTTTTTTTGAAGACGCTATGAAAGTCAAGCTTTCTTTTACGGAGTTTGAAGTTATCCATACTCCCGGACACACACGCGGCGGAATATGTCTTTTGTTTGACGGGTTTATACTTACAGGGGACACTCTTTTTGCAGGCACAATAGGCCGCACCGATTTTCCCGACAGCGATCACGCTCAAATGCTTAAATCTTTAGAAAAAATTAAACGTCTGTCTCCTTCTCTTACCGTTTATCCCGGACACGGCAGCATAACCACTATAGCAAATGAATTAAGGCACAATCCTTTTTTACGATAAGTAAATCTTAAAAAATAAGGCGCGCCAAAACTATGGATACCAAAAAAATTCTAAACGATTTTATTTCCTATATTTCAATTGAAAAAGGCCTGTCAAAAAATACGGCTCTGGCGTATAGGTCTGACATAACCAAATTTTTGGATTTTGCTTTAAAAAAACAAATATCCGTTGAAAAATTTAATCATCACGACATCACCGATTTTTTGTGGAGCGTTAAAACCGAAGGTCTAAAGCCGCGCTCAATATACAGAGCTATTGAATCGCTCAGGCAGTTTTATAAATATCTCAATTGCGAAGATCTTATTGACAATAACCCCACGTCTTATATAGCGGCTCCCAAAATTCCCGAGAATCTTCCCGGAATGCTGTCGTTTGACGAAGTCGAGCTTTTGCTTGGCTCAATAAATTCTTCCGACGAAATGAGCGTTAGAAACAGAGCAATGCTTGAATTGCTTTATGCTGCGGGATTGAGAGTGTCGGAACTTATAAACTTAAAATTTTCAAATATCAATCTTGACGATTGTTTTTTGCGCGTAATGGGAAAAGGCTCAAAAGAAAGGCTTGTTCCTTTCGGAAAAGAAGCCAGAAGTTTTTTAAACGTATATCTTTCAATGAGAAAGAAACCGCAAAATGCCGACGATAACATTTTCATTTCGCGTTTGGGTAAAAAATTGTCGCGCGTTGAATTTTGGCGACAGCTTAAAAATATCGCAAAAAAAGCTGGAATCAATAAAAACATTACTCCTCACACTTTAAGACATTCTTTTGCAAGCCACCTCCTGTCCGGAGGAGCAGACATACGCTTCGTTCAGGAAATGCTCGGACACAGTTCCATATCGACAACGCAAATTTACACTCATCTTGACGCATTAAAAATCAAACAACAGCACAAAAAATTTCATCCAAGAGGCTAAACTCCCTAAAGCCAAAGTTAAGAATATTCTTAAAAATATTCTTAAAGTTAAAACTTTCCGCCCCAATATTTCTCATTCCCAAAATTTATAATCAGAATCCATGTTCGTCCCGAAATTTCTTAACGCTCTTTAACAGCCTTCGTCTGCAGACAAAGCCTGTTTTGTTTGTGTCTGTCATTGCCATGAAAATGGGCAGACTTCGTCTGTTTTATGAAACACAGCCAGCGTCTGTTTTGTTTGCGCCTGTCAACAACAATTCCCGCTTTCGCGGGAATGACAAAACACAGATGAAGTCTGTTGTGTCAATCGTTTTTTCAAGGGTCTGTCATTGCCATGAAAATGGGAATCGCCGCCGCTGTCATCCTCGCGAAAGCGGGGATCCATTTTTAATATTAATATAGTTTCTAACATTATTTCTTTTCAGACTGCGTCTGTTTTTATAAAACAGCCGAAGGCTGTCTGACAGAATTTTTTAGCAAACATGGATTCCCACCCGATAAAAACATTCGGGTGCAGACTGCTTAGGAAGAAAAAATATTAACGCGGCAATGACAAACTTAAAGACAGACTGCGTCTGCAGGCTTCGTCTGTTTTATGAGACGCAGACAGTGTCTGTTTAGAGGGTTTTCCAGAAATATGATAGGGATAGTCTGTGAGTGTTGCCTAAGTCGCCCATGGGGACGAAGGCGTAGTTGATCAGAAATGAGTTGTATTCTAAGCCGAATCCGGCTGAAAAACCTTTTAAATCCTGAGCGTCGTATATTGTGGTGTATCCTGCTCTTAGAAACAGCGCAGACGTTTGTAAAAACCTTAATTCGTATTCTAAGCCTGCGGCGGCATATGCGCCGTCGGCGTTTAAAATTGCGTCGGCGGATAATAAAAAGCTTTTTGCAATGCGGTATCCGAAACCAAACCTGAATTCAGTCGGAAGCCGTTCTGCTTGCGCGTCATATTTTATTTCAAAGCCCGCGTTTGAAACTACAGCCGCAAGCAGAAGTTTATTGTCAAACAATTCCGGAGCAGATATTGCGGCGTCAAAAGCTAAGGCGTTTACGTCGTTTACTATTTTAGATCTTATAACTCTTGCAGAGGCTCCAATCCCAAAACCTAAAATCTTTTTTGCATATCCCAATGTCAGCGCGACGTCGTAAAGGTTTGCGTCGTCTGTTTTGTTTCCCGAATCGTCGATATAACTAAAATTTCCAAAATGAAAATACTGCACGCTGACGCCTATGGCATTGTTGGCGCTAAGCTTGTATGTGAATGCCGCATAGTCGTAGAACATATCTTCAAGATAAACCGAATGCATAAACTCAATATAATTTTTCCCGTCTTTGCCTATCAAACTCGGGTTCCAATACATAGCCGCACCGTCGCCTGCTATTGCCGCGCCGGCGCTTCCCGCGCCGATATAACGCGCGCCGACGGGCAGCTGTAAAAACGCCAATACGCTGTTTCCCGAAGAGGCCGCATGCGCCGCGCTTGCCGTAAGAGATGCAATTATAAGCGATAATAAAATTTTTCGTTTAAACATTATCTTTCCACCGCTATTTTAATTGTTCTTTTATTTCCTTTTGAATCTTGTATGCGCGCAAGATATATTCCGCTTGCGACATTATTTCCGTCGTCATTTTTGCCGTCCCATACGATAGAGTATTCCGAAAAATTTCTTAAAGTTGCCGCTTTGCGCCCTAAAATAGTGTAAATGATAATCGTAGAATCCTGCGGCAAATTTGTAAAATTCATCTTAGAATAAGAAGCCCCTTTTGACGGGCGCAAAGGGTTTGGATAATATTTTACGGCGGCTAAGGAATCCGATCCGGCGGGCGTCATAATAGCGGCTTGCGATAAACGGTTTATATATGCGCTGACCAGCTTGTTTTGCCTGTCAACTTCGCAAGCAGCGCAAGCTGTCCATGCGTTTTGATTTTCATCATATACGGCTATAACGAGATCCTTTTCGTCTGCTCCGTTTAAATCGTCGTCGGTATATGGCAATTGAATGAGAATATCTTTTGAAGGCTGAGAGTTTTGCGAATCAATCTTCAAAGAAGAATTTAAAAATTTAAATTTGGAATCAGAGGATTTTTGACCGAGCAAAGATTTGTTTTGTTCAATAGTAATCGTAATATCTTTGTCAAAGGTATAAGCTTTAATAAGCATGTGTCCTAAATTTATGATCCCTTTTGCAGATTCTACGGGAAATGATATTTTTACGTCGGAATCTTTTTTTACTGCGTGGCTTAAACCGTCGTTTATCGCTATGGTCAACAGACCTATATTATATTGCGGACCTTGCTGATAAGCCGTCAAATAAGCTATCCATTTGCCGATATGTTGGGAAGAAATGTCAAAAGACGCCATAAGAGTATTTTGATTTTCTATTTTTATTACGTCGGGAAAAATCTCTGCGCCGGTTATTTCATTTTTAAGATAGAAGCCGGTATAACCGCTAAAAAAATTGGAACCTTTTATCTTTAAAGTCGCGCGGGTATCAGATGAATCGTTCTCAACAGCCAAAAATTTAGGAGTAAAAGAATTGACTTTCGGGGCGGCTTGCACCGTAATTACATCAGCTTTGCTTGCCAAGTTTCCGGTAGCATTTGTAATCTCTATAGAAACTTTTAGTCCGTCTTGGACGTCTGAAGGAAATACTACCGAGCAGGTTATAATATCCGTACTTACCGCTATAATGTTTGAAGCGTAAATTTCAGTATTTTCGCCTGTGAATTTTACGACGGAACCGCTTTGAAAATCGCTGCCGGAAATAATCAGTTCTCTTGCAAATTCTTTTATCGCAAAGTTTTCGCTTACGTTAAAAATTGACATGTTTGTGATCACTTTCAGCGCATTGTTTTTTATGATATTTTCGCCGGTCAAACTGTTGAAGTACGATAAATCCCAATCGCCCGTCTGAGCATCCGGCGGCAAGACGAAAGAAGCCGTGATCTTATCTGAAGAAACATAGTCTGTTGAATCGGGTATTATCCGCCAAGCGTCTTTTATCAGCTTGATTTCCGAGCCTGCTCTCAAATTTTTGCCGTTAATATCTATTGTTACAGCGTTTCCTCTTGCAACAATAGTTGATCCCGATATTGAAGTAATTTCAACAAATCTCATTACTTCAAAAATATTATCCGCAGAAGCGGTTTCTTTTGTTTCATAGTCGTAATACAAATTGTAAAAGCCTGAGGCGGCGTTTTGAGGTATGGAAAACGAAGCTGTGATTTGCGTTGTGGAAA
>JAISRM010000237.1 GCA_031273645.1 Endomicrobium sp. | reverse complement strand
TATCCTTCCAAATAACCAGTCAGCCACATTGCGCCTGTTATGCAATCTCCTTCTTTTGGGTTGTAGCCGTTTAGCGCGTGTTCTGTTAAATATAAATTAATGCATAGCTCCTCTTCTGCTTTGACATCATAGCCGGATCTTAATATTCGTATTTTAGCTTTTGCAATTTTGGCGCCTAATAACTCTGTGTATTCTATAGATAAAATCGGTCCGCGATATTCAAAGTTAGAATAATATTGCGTAGGAAATAATACGCTTACGTCTCCCATATGCACAGTTATACACGGAAAATCTTTTTTTGTTTTATCAGGGTTGTCTTTAAGAAATTTTCTCAATTGCATTTCATACATATCGCCCTTGTCAATTTCAAATTTATTCCCCGTATCATCCTTAACGCTAAAAGCAATGCCTGATAAATAAACGGTAAATTCTTTATTGATTTCAGTATTTAGAAATTGTTGATAATAAAATGGAGCAAAAAAATTGATTTCTCTGCCGCCAAGCCATTTTCCTGAAACTTCTCCTTCAAGACCGTTTTCCCAAGTATATTTCTCAGTAATATTTAATTTTGCAGGAATGCCCGCAAGTAAAGGAAACATGGAAATAAATTCATTTGTATTATTCTTTTTTTCTATCAGAGAACACAACTGAATAGAATTATTTTCAGGATAGACAATGTATGCAGCCTCATGTAAATCATGTTTGATCTTACCGTCTTCAACCGATGCTCTTATTATTTCTACAAATTTTTCAGCATCTCCAAAATAATTGAACGCTTCCCAGATATCTCCGAGTCCTTCAAAATGTTCACTCATGTTTTTCTCTCCGCCGTTTAATTTTTATTTGCCGCCTTTAGCAGTGTTTAAATATATTTTGATTTTTTCTTCTATGATGTTTGAGAGTTCTTTTGGCGTGTTTACTGTTATGTGGGGTATCCAGCTGAGTATTGTCGGTATGATTTCTTCGTATTTGTTTGCAAAGCATTCTATAATGCTGCTGCCGTTTTTGAGGGATTTAACTGCTTTTTGTTTTGGAAAGTGTTTTTTGTCTTTGAAGTATTTTGAGGCGTATTGCGATATGTTAAGCACAATTTTTTTGTCTCTTTTTCTTTCAAACCATATTGATGTTCCGTCGTCTAAACTCCTTTCAAAGTTTGCAGGCCTTTTAAAATATTTCCCGCTGCTTTGCGCATGTTTGATTTTTTCCAGACGCAATTTTAACAACGTTCCTCTGTGTCCAAGCGCAAGCAAATACCAGTACCCGTCAAACCACACTATTTTTAAAGGGCATACCGGCGCGCTGTTTGCTTTTCCTCCCTCATAAGTTATATATATTTTCTCTCTTTCATTTACAGCTTTTTCTATAGCTTTTGTTATCTCGTTTGCAACATAACGGTTGCCTTTGTGAATTTTAACGTAAAAAGGATTGTCCGCCGGTATTTGCAAAATACGTTTTAGCAAACTTTCATATGCGCCTGTAAAATTGTCTCCCAATGCGTTGGCAACATCTGAAAATAAGGCTAACATCGCGGCTTCTTTTTGATTTAATTGCATTTTTTGAAGGCTAAAACCTTCCATAAATGCATAGACGCCTTTTTCAAGCTGCGCTATCAAAAATCCTGCTTTTTCAAGCATTATTATATCGCGCTGAATTGTTCGTACTGCAACATTTAACTGCAAAGCTACGGCGGATAAACGAATTTTTCCGCCGTTTAATTCGTTAAGAAGATACATAAGCCGGTTTATTTTAGTTAACGTTTCTTCTAACATAGCGCCTGCATTATATAAAATTTATTTTATTGCCACACAAAAATTTATTTTTAACTGAAATGCTTTTTCAGCAAGATATAGTTTTGCAGCCCGATAATTCCGGCAATCATCTGCGTTGACAACCGGCGTCAACCGTCGGATTAATGACAACACAGACAGTGTCTGTTTTTTCAAGGTCTGTCATTCCCACGAAAGCGGGAACAAGTTTGCTAAAAAATTCTTTTTACATTACGTTTTTAAAAGAAACAATGTTAGAGACTATATTAATATTAAACATGGATTCCCACCCGATAGAGACACTCGAGTGCAGACTGCTTAGGAAGAAAGAATATTAAAAACGCGGGAATGACAAACTTTGAGACCTTAAAAAACAATTGACAGATCGGACGCAGTTTGCGCCTAATGTTTTTATGCGGGTTGATAACCGCCGGCGTCAACCATCAGTGAGAACTGTCAGTGAGAACTGCCGGTGAAAACCGGCGGTGAAACCGTCGGTAATAACCGCGTTATTTTTACAGTCTGTACCTTTCAATATCAACTGTTTGCAGCATTATTGAATACGGATTAAAATTCTTATCATTTTTTAGCGCGGCTTTCATTATTGCAGGGCTAAACCCTGAAACTAATGCAACGCCGTTTTTGTTAAACGATACCGGAATATTACCGCCTCTGTCCGCCAAATTCCAAAATACTATTTTAGGAACTTCATATCCCGCTTTTTGATAATTGCGTTCTACGCTTTGCATTGCGCCGTCGTCAAACTCTGCGCATTGGTCAAACTGCATGTCTGAAAGTATCAAAAGTATCGACGGCATATCTTTTTGACCGACTTTATTTTGTCGGGCAATATCTAACAACTTTTTAAATGCTTTGACAATATCCGTATTCATATTCCATTGCGCGTTATTTAACTGTTTTACTCTTTCAGACAAACTTCCTTTCAAAAGCTGAAATGCAGGATTTGCGCTAAAAGTTAAAAACAAATCTTTAAACGCCGACTTGCTTCTTTGGCTTAAATAAATGCCTAAAGAAACCGCCACGTCTATAGGCGCGGGATTTGCGCCTGTGTTCATGCTTCCGGAAACGTCAACCATAGGCAAAATAGTTGCGCCGTCTAAATAATCGGGAAGATTAGCCCACTGCGCGTCTGCTTCTGCTTCATTTCCCTGTCTGAGATTTTTAATTATATCGTATGGATAAACGGCTGAAGCATTTATTTTTTCTTCGCCTTTATTTACAGATTCTATATATGCGCTAAACCTGTCGCCGTCATGTTTTCTAAACGCCTTTGAATACCTTGAAAACGCAAGCGAAGGAAGAGCGTTATACTGAACTTCGTTCCACAAATTTTCGCACATTAAAGTTTCAACGACATTTGTAAGCGATACAAGCAGTTTACGATACTCTTTAGGCGTCAAATCAAAATATTTTCTCAGCTGATTTGCTTGGGTTCCCTGCCTTGGCATCCACTTTGCGCAAAGTCCGTTTTTATTTTCCAAAGCTGTTTTTATAATATCATAAGCGGCTTGACGATAATTTTTGCCTGTTTCAAGCAAATCGTCAAATCTGCCGACTTGCGGAATTTTATCAAGAAGTTTTAAAAAAGTTTTTTCTTCATCAGAATATTTTTTAACGGTTTCAGACAAATATTTAACGATATCCCTAAAAAGTTTCCTCTCGCCCGCGCCGCCTCTTATATCTCTAAGCCATAAAGCTATTTGCAAAGCTATAACAGTATTTTCCTTATACGCTTTTTGAAAAACAGGCAAAATATTTTGACCGCGCATTGCGCCTGCTTTAAAGAAAAAATCGACGCAAGCGTCTAATGTTGACGACATTGCGCGCATGCCGTTTTCTGTTCTTGCATCATATAAAGAATCGCAAGCCGCAGCTTTAACAAAAGCATTCTGCGAAGAATCTTTAGCGCTAAAAGCTTCTTTTTTTAAATTGTTTTTAGCGATTTCATCTTCAAGTTCAGATTTAACTTTTTGAACTTCTTTCTCGACAAATTTCGGATTTTTTACCGCTTCCTGAGCCATCTCTTTCAATTTTTTAGACATTTTGATTTTCCTTTTTTACAGGCTTGCCGGGGATAAACCCCGTTCATTTAATTATCGAGGTTAAATTTTTTATTTGCTGTAACAAGCCTTTATTTTTGCGGCTGCGCGGAGTTGAACCGCGGACATTTTTTAATGCTGTAAACAATCTTTTTATCCGTTGATACAGATTGTTATTTTTTGCTCTCCCAGAGCTTCAGCCGCAGACAGTTTTGCAGACCGCCGCCTTAGACTGCTCGGGCAAGGCGGCATTTACAGGGACATATAGATTTTCAAATCAGCAATCTACTTGCTGCGATAATCAAATTTCAATTATCTGAACTCTCGCGTCAAAGCGCGAGCGCATTGAATGCTATTTTCATTTGTTTGCTGTAATGTCCCTTTATAATATGTTGGAGGGACGCAGTTTGCAGCCTGATGCGCTGGCTGGACTTCCCCTCATTGATTGGCAGCGAGGGCGATTTTCTGCTGTCAACATATTATTTAATTTATCCTTTCACAACAGCCAAAGGCTGTAACTCAACTG
>JAISRM010000233.1 GCA_031273645.1 Endomicrobium sp. | reverse complement strand
AATGTAAAAAAGAATTTTTTAGTAAACGTGGATTCCCGCTTTCGCGGGAATGACAAACTGAAAGACTACAGGCTTCGTCTGTTTTATTTGTGTCTGTCATTCCCATGAAAATGTGAATCGCCGTCGCTGTCATTCCCATGAAAATGGGAATCCATGTTTAATACCAATATAGCCTCTAACATTATTTCTTTTCAGACTTCGTCTGTTTTATTTGTGTCTGTCATTCCCATGAAAATGTGAATCCATGTTTAATATCAATATAGCCTCTAACATTATTGCCTTTAAAGACACAATGTAAAAAAGAATTTTTTATCAAACGTGGATTCCCGCTTTCGCGGGAATGACAAACTGAAAGACTACAGGCTTCGTCTGTTTTATTTGTGTCTGTCATTGCCATGAAAATGTGAATCGCCGCCGCTGTCATTCCCATGAAAATGGGAATCCACGTTTAATACCAATATAGCCTCTAACATTATTTCTTTTCAGACTTCGTCTGTTTTATTTATGTCTGTCATTCCCATGAAAATGGGAATCCATGTTTAATGTTAATATAGCCTCTAACATTATTTCTTTTAAAGGCAAAATGTAAAAAAGAATTTTTTATCAAACGTGGATTCCCGCTTTCGCGGGAATGACAAACTGAAAGACTACAGACTTCGCCTGTTTTGTTTGTGTCTGTCATTGCCATGAAAATGTGAATAGCCGCCGCTGTCATTCCCATGAAAATGGGAATCCATGTTTAATACCAATATAGCCTCTGACATTATTTCTTTTTAAAGACGCAATGTAAAAAGATTTTTTTAGCAAACGTGTATCCCACCCGATAGAAACATTCGGGCGCAGGCTGCTGAGGAAGAAAGAATATTAAAAACGCGGGAATGACAAATCGGGCGCTGTCTGTATTCCATAAAAACAGACTTCGTCTGTTATTTTTCAAGAGTTATTAATGCGATTTCGGAAAAATTAAATAGTCTCATCGGCGGGCCCCAGAAACGCGTTCCTGAAGTTATATACATTTTTGAACCGTTGTTTTCATATATTCCGTAATTATATTTCATAAAAAATCTTCTTACTATTTCTACGGGCGGAATTTGTCCGGCATGAGTATGTCCGGAAAGCTGCACGATATTGCGCCTTAAACTTGACGCGGCGTCAAAAGATTCAGGCCTGTGGCTTATAAACAGCGTCGGATAACGCGGCGCGTCTGTTGAAAGCGCTTTTTTTATGCTTTCTCTGTCTGCGTAATTAATATCGTTAATTCCGGAAATATTAATAAGCCCGTCTATATAAACATTTTCATTTTGCAAAACTTTTATATTAAGCTTTTTAAACATTTCAAGAAAAGGCTTTACTCCGGCATAATACTCATGGTTTCCGGTTACGGCGTAAACTCCGAAAGGCGCTTCAAGCCGCTCAAAACCGTAATTTAAAAATTTGTCGTTTTTATTCAAATCTGTATCAACGACGTCTCCGGCGATAATTATAATGTCGGGATTTAAACTTGCGGCTTTGTCAAAAATATTTATGAGCGTTTGCGGATTTGTGTAAGCCGTTATATGAAGATCGGCAAGTAAAACTATTCTTAAAGAGTCTGACGGCAGGTCGGGAACTTTTATATTTACTTTTGTAACCTTAAGCACGCAGCCGACGTTTATTAAAGACCAAATTACCGCCAAAACCGCTAAAGCCAATGTTGCCGCCGTAGAATAAAATCTGAAATTTTTAAATTTGAAAAACAAATTCGGCAAATTAATAATATCGTTAATAACAAAAAAAGTAACCGTTATGCCAAGCGCCCCCATGCACACGTATCCGAAAGGTCCTAAAACCGACATTAAAGGAAAAGATTTTCTGGTTGCGACAAAAGATAGTAAAGCCGTCACGCTTATAACTGCAGCGGCTATAATAACGTATAAAGCGTACGGATTTTTTAAAGATAATCCCGTAATTGTTCTCCATACGGCATAAGCGTAACCGCCAAAATATAAAGCTAAAGCTACGATAAAAAACATTTTCATTTCCTTTGCGTTTTTAAAAACCGCATGTTAATTTTTATTTCTTTATTCTTAATTTCTTACAGCAGGCTTCGCCTATTTTGTTTATGTCTGTCATTCCCATGAAAATGGGCAGGCTTCGCCTGTTTTATGGAACACAGACTTCGTCTGTTTTATGGGACACAGCCCGCGTCTGTTTTGTTTGTGTCTGTCATTCCCATGAAAATGGGAATGATCGCCGCTGTCATCCTCGCGAAAGCGGGGATCCATGTTTAATATTAATATAGTTTCTAACATTATTTCTTTTCAGACTTCGTCTGTTTTATGGAACAAAGACTTCGTCTGTTTTGTTTGTGTCTGTCATTCCCATGAAAATGGGAATGACCGCCGCTGTCATCCTCGCGAAAGCGGGGATCCATGTTTAATATTAATATAGCCTCTGACATTATTTCTTTTAAAAACGCAATGTAAAAAGAATTTTATCGCATTTACTTGTTACTGCGTTTAAGAATTATTTTTGTTATTTCGCAGCTGCTTAAGGTTCTCATCGGCGGGCCCCAGAAACGCGTTCCCGACGTTAAATACATATAAGAATCGCCCGTCTTAAACAAGCCGTAGCCGTATTTAAAAAACTTTATTATTATTTCCGCAGGAATTATTTGCCCTGCATGCGTGTGTCCGGAAAGCTGCACGATATTAAACCCAAAATGCGCGGCTTTATTAAAAATTCCGGGACGATGACTTAAAAAAAGAACCGGACTTCCGGCGCTGATCCCCTCAAAAGCTTTTGCAGGGTCGTATAAATCAATTCCGGCTTTTTGTCCGTAGATGTCGTTTACGCCGGCTACGGTTATAACATTTTCAACGGTAAAATTTTCATTTCTCAAAAGTTTAACGCCGAGATTTTTGCAAAGCTTTTCATATATCTCTACTCCGGCATAATATTCGTGATTTCCGGTAACGGCAAAAACCCCGTATTTTGATTTGAATTTATCAAGACCGTATAAAGCGTAATTTTCAGATATGTCGCAATCAATAATATCGCCGGCAAAAACTATAATATCAGGGTTAAGAGCGTTAACTTTGCTTACTATATTGTTTATGTTTTTAGGGGAAGTAAACCGCGTGATGTGAAGGTCTGACAATAAAACTACGCTTAATTTGTCCGCTTTAAGATTTGGAATTTCAAGCTCTATCGTCTTTATTTTCAAGATGAAAGCGGCGTTAGCCAAAGACCATAAAATAAGAATTGCGGCTATGCATAATGACGCGATCATAGAATAATATCTGAATTTAGCGCGTCTGAATTTATAAAACAGCAGATTTAAAAAATCGTTGGCCAAAAGGCACGAAGACGTCAAAGCGGCAATGCCCATCCAGACAGACCCGAAACGGCCTAAAACAGAGGCGGCAAGTTTGATGTCGTAAGTTCCGGCTATATAAGCCGCAGTCGTAAGAAGTCCCGCCAAAATAACAAAAGCGTACGGATAAAGTTTATTTTTAAATTTTAAAACCGCGTTTATGCGCCAAACGCAATAAACTCCCGCGCCGCCGTACAAAACAAAAAAGAACGCAAAAAACGCAGGCATCCCCAAGCTTCTCATTTATATAAACCTTATTTTTATTTATGGCGTTTTACGTTGCAGATGCGCAAAGTTCTTTAACGCGGCGCATAAAAACCTTTCTTATAT
Organism: Endomicrobium sp.; assembly: GCA_031273645.1. GTDB lineage: Bacteria > Elusimicrobiota > Endomicrobiia > Endomicrobiales > Endomicrobiaceae > JAISLV01. Next base: position 5,032 of record JAISRM010000233.1, on the reverse strand, counting down.
TAAGCAAAAAATCAACAGAGACCGGCGACATATAATCCGGATAAGACCACGGAAGTTTCACGTATCCGTCTTTTTTATATATCGTCGTTACTTCGGCGTAAATTCCCTGCCCTATATATATTCTGTGGCTAAAATCTTTAGTTGAGGCAAGAATCACGTTTGCCGCCGTAATATATCCGGGATCGACGTTAATGCGTCTTTTTTTCTCAAAGGCCAGCAAATCTTCGGCATGATTGGTAAAAATTTTAATGGCGGCAAGATCGGATGCGCAAATAAGAGGTTCAAAAGATATCCATAAGCGTTTAAGTCCGCTTCCCATTTCCGCATTATAATAAGAAGTAAACTCTTCAAAATTTATCGTTTTGCTTATAAAATCAATTTTACCGAATTTGTTTTCTAACTCGGCAAAAGCTTTTTCTTTTACAGATTCGTCGGAATAAATTATTCCGCAAAACAATTTTACTTTTCTTGCAGTTCCTATTGCTCCCACAGATTTCCTCTTTGAGCTGAATTTTATTCATAAAGAATATAAAAATGTCTTTACGGTGTCAATTGAACTAATAATATTGTAAAATAAAAAACCGATCGCGCAGCGCTAAGACGCGCGGTGTCCGGACGCGCGACTCAAAATTATGCACGAAACACGGAGTAAACAAATGAAAAGATTATTTTTTGCAGCGGTCTGCCTGCTGTTTCTTTATTCTTATTCGTTTTGCGCCAGAGAATTTCTTGAAACAAGAGATTATTTTGTAGATTTCAGCCAAAACGACGAATCTATGGCGGCTGTCTTGCGCATTAACTTCATAAATATTGAACCGACTCCCGAAGAAGCCGAACATCTTTTAAAAGACCAGCTTCAGATTTACGGAAAAATTATTGACGACGAAGAAGCCGCAAAGAAAAAAGAAGAAAACGAGGCAAAAGCAAAAGACAAAACGGCGGCTAAAACAAAACCTGCATTAAAAGACTTGCCGCAAACCCCGGAAGAAGAAGAGGAAGAAAAATTTAAAAACATAATAGGTTCGGTATGGTTTTCTCCGGACGGCAATCCGGAAAATCTTACAAAAATTAAATACAACGATTATCTTGCTTCTTTCGTGCGCATAGGCAAAACAAAAAAAATCGTTCCTTTTCCGGACTATATAACTTTTTTAAAGAAAGAAAGAGACGATAAGAAAGCAAAAGAAAAAGCCAAATCACAGGAAGAAGCTTTAGCCAAGCAAATGACGATCGTTACTCCCGAATTATAAACAGCGGCAGTCGCCGCATTAAAAAAGCTTTTCTAAAACTATTTTTTTTACCGTTTCGTCAACTTTGCGTTTAGGCATGGCAAACGCCGTTTTTATGATAAAATCTGGGGTAAGATCTTTAATTTTGCAGATTTTTGTATATTTGTTTGCATTTGAAGTTTTAATTTCGGATATGTCGGTGCTGTCGGTAAAAACTATAAAACTTTGTATAAAAGGTCTGTACTCTTCTTCGCGTTTTGCATATCCCGCTTCTTTAAGAACAAATTCCATTCTTTTGCTTACCTGTTTAAACTGGTTTTCAGACTGTTCAAAAAGGTTTCTTCTTTTAGTTGAAACTTTTTGCGCTCCGTCGATAAGAACTCTCATAGGCTCGTTTACCCCGCCTAAAATTTTGGCGCCCGGGAAATACTTCGTTTCAAAAATCATTATTGAAAAAGGCAAAGGAGCTGCCGCAAAAGCTATGGCGTCTATTTCCTGACCGTTGACGACGATATTGCCTTTGGGCTCGTAAGGCGGCGGCAAAAACGCTTTTGCCATCGACTTAAGTTTTGACAAAACCTCTCCTTCAAAAAGTTTTCCGGCGCCTTTGTCGTCGTCTTCAATTTTAAGCATGCCGGCAAGCATCGCGTTTTCAGATTGCAGACGCCTTAGTTTGCCGGAGCTGTCGCTTACGGAATTAAGCGCTTTGTTTATTTTAACCACAAGTTCCGTTTCGGTCGCCGGCTTAGACATAAAATCTATTATATAATCGCCGGCTTTTTGCGTAACTTCCTGTCCGTAAGTTTTTTCCATAGCGCTTAAAAGTATCACCGGCAGCGACGGAGAATATTTTTTGATATCAGGAAGAATGTCCAACCCCGTCTCGCCCATTCCAAAATGTATGTCAAGAATCAATAAATCTGCGCCGTCGGGATTGTTTAACAAATACTTTTTTATTTCTATAGTGTTTGAAAACTGCAAAACGGCGACGTCTTTAAAATATTTTTTTATTGTTCTTTCAAGCGAAGAACGTATTCCCGCATCGTCGTCGGCAAGAGCAATCGTTTTAAATTCCGGGCTCATATCGTCTCCTTTAAATATAAAATGGCGCGGCAAAATTATTTGCCATGCTTTTCGTAATAGGGCAGATATACCGCGCTTTCAAGACCGACCGCTCCGCCCTGTCTGACGTTTTGCGCCGTAATATAGCCGCCCAGAAGTTTTATAAAATTTCCGGCTATAATGGTGCCTTCCCCTAACCTTTGCCCTTTAGAGCTTTCAAACTGAAACTTGTATATTCTTGCAATATTTTCCTTTGAAAGACCTCCGGCATTATCCGATATTTTTACGCAAAACGTTTTGTCGCCCAAAACGCTTAACGATATTTTAACGCAGGCTTTAAACCCGCCGTTTAAAACGAGCTTTTGCAAAGCGTAAACCGAATTGTCAATGATATTATTAACGGCCGTAAAAAAGAGTCTGTTGATTTTGCAATATTTTCCGTCGGCGTTTTCAAAATTCTCAAAATAAACGTCCATATAAGAAGAAGTTTGGGCGCGCAGTTTTTGAATGATTTTATCAATCTCTTCTCCCGCATATGAAAGAGGGTATTCCGACAGCCTGCCGCCTGTTATCTCTTCAACGTAAGAGCGCATTTCTTTCTGGCTTTCCAAAATTGAAGAGCTGTAAGGTTTTACGACGTTATCGTAAACTTCTATCAAAAGCTCGTCAAGACCGGTTTTTGATTTTTCAAGATGATTTATTAAATCGTGTCTGGCGCTCCTTAAAAATTCCACCGTATTATCCGACCAGCTCAATTCCATTATCTGAAGTTTCTGCCTTTGCGCGTCGAAAGTTTCGGATATATGTTCTGCGGTCTGCTTTTTTACAAGCTCTTCGTTTAAAGTCATAGCTTCGGTAGTTCTGTTGTTTTTGCGGTCTATAAGAATAAACATTAAAAGCATTATAAAAAGCCAAATTAAAGTTTCGGGGCTTGATTTTACGGTTGAAATGAGCTTATAGTATTTTACCGGAGTTATCCCCGTTATAGATATAAGAATAATCATGTAAACCGAAACTATCGCCGCCGACACCGCAAAGGTATCGGTAAGAAAATATTTTATGTCGCGGTCCATGTTTTTTATGCTGAAATTGCTTCTTACGCTGATATTTAAATCCAGATCCGAGGGATTTCCGCCGGGCATAAAAAATTTTACGGCAAGAAGAATCAAAATAAGAAATAAAGGAAGCACGGCCATTTCAAGAAAAATATAATTTTGAGGAGAATTTACGGGGAGAGTTTCAAAAAAGCCCGTAAGCGTTATAAGCGAAATGGCTTTTATTTTAAACAAATACGCGGCGCCCAAAACGATAAAGAGAAAAACTTCGACGGGCCCGAGATTTTTAAGCATTATCTTATACCACGCCACCTCTTCGTTTTGTATTTTGTCCTGATAAGCGCCCGTCAGCGTTTTTATATTAAATTTAAATATGGTAAGGCATATCGATATTCCGCAAAAAGCCGTAAGCAGTTTATCGGGAATTTCAATAAAAGTGTCGGCCACGTAATTTGCAAAAAGAACAAGCCAGCCCGAACCTTCCACCCCGAAAATCTGTTTAAACAGCTGCGCAAAATAAAGAGAGTACGGTCTGTCAAAAACCGCGTCTTGAAAAACAATGCCGCGCAGCGAACTTTCAAAAGCGGCGTCTTGAAAAACGACTCCGCGCAAAACCGACGAAAAAACGGCGGTAAAAAGTCCGCAGCCTATGCCGGCAAACAAAATAAAAAGCAGGCAGGAAACCATATTTGATTTGAGCGACGGCTTAAAAGAATTGTTTTTGGATTTGATTATGGCAAGAGTTCCGCTTTCGCTTAAAATTCCCCAGTACAGCGCGCCCATCATATTGACTACGGCAAGATATATAAAATGAGGCGATGTAATGCTTGAAAGCAGAATTGCCGTGCATAAAGCCGTGAGAATTCCCCAAACGCTTCCAAGCGCAATAACGGCTACAAAAGTGCCAAGCATATCAAAATACAGAAATTTGTAGCTGTTTTCATATACAAAAGTATTGCCCGCCCAGTTAAGAAGAACGGAAAAAGCGGCAATTACAAAATAATGCCTTTTATTATAAAATTGTCTGTAAATTTCAGATACCGTTTTTGACATACTCCAATATAATATGATTATTCTTAATTATTTACAAGTTTCCAGCGGTCTATCATTTCCGCAAAAATGGTCAGACTTCGCCTGTATTATGGAACACAGCCCGCGCCTGTTTTGTTTGTGCCTGTCATTCCCATGAAAATGGGAATCCACGCCGCTGTCATCCTCGCGAAAGCGGGGATCCATTTTTAATATTAATATAGTTTCTGACATTATTTCTTTTAAAAGACGAGATGTAAAAAGAATTTTTTAGTAAACATGGATTCCCATTTTCATGGGAATGACAAGAACGACGGGGACGAAACGGCGGGGAATGACAAGCTGAAAGACAGACTTCGTCTGACAGAATTTTTTATCAAACGTGGATTCCCATTTTCATGGGAATGACAAACCGGCGGGGACAAACGGACGGACGAAACGGCTGGGAATGACAAAACAAACAATTCCCACCCGATAAAGACACTTGGGCGCAGGCTGCTTATGAATAACGAATATTAAAAACGCGGGAATGACAAATTTTGAGACATTTTTAGACGACATTGCAAAGGGTATCAATTTATTCTTATTAACTACGCAGCATGATGCGGCTTTCCAATTACTAAGCAGCGGCCTAAACCATTAACAATTTTTTGCAAG
>JAISRM010000226.1 GCA_031273645.1 Endomicrobium sp. | reverse complement strand
ACAGGAATTATTCAAATTGGAGACAAGCAATACACTGCACAACCAATTATAGATGACACAACCGAACTTTTGGTAAATCGCTTAAAATAATCGGGGGAGCTAAAACGGTCAAGTCAGGTCATATACAAAAATAATTACATCACTTGACAAGCGCAACGCAATGCACTAATATTCATGATACAAGAGTAATGGTACAGCGCAATTCAAGAGCGTTCATGCGGAACAAGGATATTTATTATGACAAGCTTACAACTAAAATTGGAAATCTTTGAAGAAATTAAAAAAATTTCAAAATGATACCGGTAGAAAAACGAAGCCAATATATGAACACACTATCAAAAACAAGCGTTGCCGGAGATATATCAGATTTACTGATTTTATAGCATCATTAATTTAAATCTTTATGACAGATAACAAACAAGATATTTTAAACAAACTGCGCATTTTGGAAGAAGAAAAAGAAAAACTTATAAATCAGCTGCAATCGTTTGAAGTAAACTCTCTGCAAAAACACGCCTCTAATTTTACGGTTCAAGAAAAAATAAATATCTTCCGCTCTTTATTTAAAGGAAGGCAGGATGTTTATGCCCGCCGTTTTGAAAACAGCGCAACTCATAAAAGCGGTTATTATCCGGTAAAAAATAAAGAAGAATTTCTGCCTGTAACCGATGAAGTGATAAAATCGCATTTGCAGGGTTACAGCCGGAAAGAATTCTCTTATCAAAAATATAAAAAAGATTTTACCGTCGGGATATATCCTCTTTTGCAAGACGACGCAACTAATTTTTTGGCAATAGATTTTGACGGCGAAAAATATAAAAATGAAGTAAAGCATTTTGCTGATATTTGCAAATCTCTGCGCTTGCCGGCTTATATTGAAATTTCCCGTTCAGGATGCGGAGCGCATATTTGGTTTTTCTTTGACAGTCCCATTGCGGCTTACACAGCGCGAAAGCTTGGAACTTTTTTACTTTCTAAAACAATGGAAGAATGTCCTCAGATAAAGTTTTCAACTTTTGACAGAATGTTTCCCGCTCAAGATATTTTGCCTAAAGGCGGGCTTGGCAATTTAATAGCATTGCCTTTGCAAAATAAACCGAGGAAGCAAGGCAATTCTATTTTTGTAGATGAAAATTTTGCCGCTTTTGAAGATCAATGGAAGTTTTTATCTGAGATCAAAAAAATAAGTTTAAATGAAATTGAAAATATTATAAGTAAAACAGGGCATTCTTTTAATGCTTTATTTGAAGACATGTCGTATAATACGAGAAATACTAAAAAAGAAATATCATTTGATAATATAAAACTGCCTGCTAAAATAAATGCCGTATTAAAGAATGCAATATATATTGATATTGAAAATATCCCGCCAAAACTTCTAAATGAAATTATGAAACTTGCTGTTTTTAGAAATCCTGAGTTTTATAAGATGCAGGCAATGAGATTGCCGGTTTACAATAAGCCGAGAGTAATTTCCTGCGCGGATGTTACAGATAAATATGCGGCAATTCCTCGCGGGTGTTTGAATGAATTAAACAGTTTGCTGACAAAATAAATATAAAATTAGAATTGCAGGATAATAGAATTTCCGGCAATAAAATACAGGTATCGTTTAACGGTGTTTTAAGAAAAGAGCAACAATTATTTGTTAACAAAATATTAAAATACGATAACTGCGTGATGTCTGCGCCTACGGCTTTTGGAAAAACTGTTGTCGCCGCAAATGTGATATCAAAGAGAAAAGTAAACGCGCTGATAGTGGTTCACAGAAAACAATTGTTAGAGCAATGGAAAGAAAGATCAACAACTTTTTTAAAAGGCAGGAAGATTAAAATCGGCGTTTTGGGCGGCGGCAAATCAAAATTCCATTATCAAATAGATATTGCAATGCTTCAAACTTTAGGAAGACATAAAAATCTTTCTGAAATACTTTCTAAATACGGTCAGATTATTATCGACGAATGTCATCACATAGCGGCTTTTAGTTTTGAACAAATCATAAAACAATTTAATGGCAAGTACGTGCTTGGGATCAGCGCGACTCCCGAAAGAAAAGACGGGCATCAGCCTATTGTTTCAATGCAATGCGGAGAAACTGTAACGACCGCTTATAATCAAAAAGAAGATAACAATATTTCAGAGCGTTTTGTGAATTATCAGTTTACGAATTTTACATACGAGCACGATAATTCGCAAATCAACGATATTTATGATCATATATATAAAAATGAAGAAAGAAATAAGATGATTTGTGAAAACATAAGACAAGAATTTGATAAAAACAAATCATGCGTAGTTCTAACAGAGAGGACAGAGCATTTATTTTTTTTAGCCGAGCAATTAAAAGATTTAAAAAATATAGTTGTTCTAAAAGGCGGAATGGGCAGTAAACAAATCAAAACAATAAAATCCCAACTTGAAAATATCCCAAAAGAAGAAGGCGTTATTTTACTTTCAACAGGCAAATATTTAGGCGAAGGTTTTGATTATGAGCGTTTAGACAGATTATTTCTGACAATGCCGATATCTTGGAAAGGAACATTAATTCAATATGCCGGCAGATTGCACAGAAAGTATGAAAATAAAAAAGATGTGTTAATTTATGATTATGTCGACGGTAAAGTTCCCGTTCTATATAAAATGTATCTGCGCAGAAAAAGAGCGTACAGGCTGATGAAATATACAGAAAAATCTAATCAGATAGCGCTATTTTAATATCGTTTCTGACATCATTCCTTTTCAGGCTTCGCCTGTTTTATGGAATATGGACTGCGGCTGTTTTTTCAATCGTTTTTTCGCGGGTTTGTATCCCTGCGAAAAAACAAAAAAAAGGCGAATGCCTTCGAAGTCTGTAAAATGTTTGTTGAAAAAATGCTCTTCTATTAATATAATGAACGCTATGAAAAAAATAGTTTTTTTTGCTTTTGTCAGTATGTTTGCGTTTTGCGGCGTTTCTTATGCGGCGGTTGCCGCGGCGGCGGAGAGATATATAATATTTTTTGCCGAAACGCCGGATATTGCGCAAGCGGTGTCGGAAAAGATATATTTTTCAAAGCGTTTTTGTATCGCGGTTCCCTTTGAAACAAAAGGGGCGCTTCCGGAAAATCTTGAAGAGCTTGTTTCTTACGGGAAAATAGAGCCGGCAGCTTCTTTTAATCCTGAACCGGCTTTGCCGATACTTGCGTCTGTTTACAGTTCGGCTTCGCATAACAGAGGGGATTTCGGGCAATACATTTCGGCAAATTTTGAAGCTTTTGAAACCGGAGCAAACAGAGAGCGTTTCGGCGTTTTGCTAAAATCAGGAGACATTTCCCACAATATCCTTTATTATTTTGCCGGCATAAAACTGCCGTGGATAAACGCCGCAAATATGGGTTTGCGCGGCGGCGGGGTTTATTTAATCGACGGCGTAACCGTTTTTTCTCTTCACAGAGATTTTCCTGCCGCCCAAAAAGACGTTATGAAATGGCTGCAGTCAAAGAAAGACGTTTTCATTCCCGTTCTTCTTACTAAAAAACATCTGACCAACGCCGAGTTTATGTCTTATATAATAGATCTTTTTGATTCAAGCGCTTATATTAAGCCCGCGTCCCCTTTGTTTGTCTGCCAAAACAAACAATCTTTAATTGAAGATAAAAACGATGCAGAATTTAAGCAGGTTGACGTAAAAAGTTCGGTCATGAGAAAACTTTATGCGGCTGCTTCTTTGATAAGCGATTACGGTCAAACCGGCGGTTTTAACGCGCAATTTTACGATAATGCCGTAAGCGAGCTTGTATATCTTTGCAGTTATTCCGCGCTTAAAAGCGTAGCCTCAGGTAAAACTGAAGGGTTAAGAATGTTTGACGCGGCTTATGCCAATATTTTTCGTCTTTTAGGAACAACCGTTCCAAATGACGAAAACAGCGTTTCAGATAAAAGCGGTATTTATAAAGGAAGCGAAGACGTTTTTCAGACGGCGATAAGCGCCGGCAATAATTCCGTGTCCATAACTAACGACGGTATAGTAAAAGAAGCCGAAATTTCGGCAAAAGACGGTTTTACTAATATTAAACTTGTTTTTGAAAGCGGACAATGGAATGAAAAAGCGGCTTTTGTGGACGTTTATATAGACATGAATAATTTTGACAATGCCGGAGCTACGGCTATGCTTGGCGATTTAAACGGATTTTTGTCGCCGGATTCGGCGTGGGAATACGCTTTAAGAATAGACGCTTCAAAAGCTTTATTATACAGATATTCTTCGGATAATCCGGTTTTAATATCGGAGTTTGCGGTAACGGATTCTTCCGTTTCAGTTCCGCAGAAACTTATGAGAGGAAATCCTGTCAATTGGGGTTACCAAATTATAACCGTTTCAAAAGACGGCGATACGCTTAAAATAGCGGATTTTTTAAATCCGTCGTCCCAGCCTAAAAGCGATTTTCTAAATCAAAAACCTTTCCAAATCCCCGCAATCAGACTAAAGGCCTTTCAGGCCTCTTATTAAAAAGACCGAAGACCTAAAATTCAGCCATTACATTATTTTGATGATATAGTGTTTGTTTCTTCCCGAGGTAACCCAAAGGCCTTTCAGGCCTCTTATTGAAAAAACCGAAGGTCTAAAATTCAGCCATTACATTATTTTGATGATATACTGTTTGTTTCTTCCCGAGGTAACCCAAAAAACAGGCCGAAGGCCTATTATTTTGATGATATATTGTTTGTTTCTTCCTGAGGTAACCCAAAAAACAGGCCGAAGGCCTTGATTGTTTCGAGGAAATCTTGTTTGTCTTTTCCGCTTAGTTTTGTCGTCGGGGGCTGTTTCATTGTGAGGTAATTGAAAAATTTTCCGTCTTTCTTTATTCTAAAATCAAGATGAGGCCCTGTGGCAAGACCTGTCATTCCGACATATCCTATGATCTGACCTTGAGTTATCCTGACGCCCTTTTTTATTCCTCTGCCGTACTTTGAAAGATGCCCGTAAGAAGATTCGTACCCGTTGGAATGTTTAATTTTGACGAGGTTGCCGTTTTGCCCGCTGTATTGCGATATAGTTACGATCCCGTCGCCTATGGCAGACACCGGCGTTCCCGACGGAGCGGCATAATCTATTCCTAAATGAGGGCGGACATACTTGAGTATGGGATGTTTTCTTGCTTTTGTAAAATGAGAACTTATTCTTGTAAACTGAAGAGGGGCTTTTAAAAACGCGCTTTTTACCGACCTTCCTTCTTCGTCAAAATATCCCGCGCCTGCCCCGGAGGTTTTATAATAAAAAGCGTTATAAGTTTTTGAAGACGTTTTATATTGCGCGGCTATAATTCTTGAAAGAATTTTTTCGCCTTTTTTTGCGGTTTCCTGCGTTTCATAGATTATTTTAAATTCGTCGCCTTGTCTTGTGTCGGTAAGAAAATCTATCTGCCATGCAAACGCGTCGGCAAAAGACATTATGATATCAGGCGGCGCAGACTGCTCCGACATAGCGTCCCAAAGAGAACTTTCTATAGTTCCGGAGGCTTGCTTTTGCGAGATAATGACAGCAAGTTTTGCTTTTGAAGAAGTCAGAGCAGAATCGGGGGATTTTTTTATTGAAATGAATTCCTGTCCGGAAGGATAATACCAAAAAGCTTTCCAGCTGCCGTCGGGCAAATAAAGTATTTCATAAAAATCTCCCGGCCGGCAGCGGTTTACATTGAGGTTTTTGCCGAGCTCTTTTAAAATTTGCAGAGAATCTTCTTTAGAAAGCCTTGTTTTGTCGAAGGTAAGCGCAAGCATATCTCCGGACTCTATAACTATTTTTTCAATGTCCGGTTCGTAATTTTGCGCGGCGGGCGCATATTGCAGATTTGAAATTTTCAAATAGAGAACGCCGGATATTATTATAGTCCACAAAAGCGCGTTTGCCGCAAAAAAGATTAGTTTTTTTAAGATTTTATTCATCGCTAAGAAGCTTATTTTACATGATTTTAAGAATTTTGACAATGTAAAAGCATTATGGTAGAATCAATCCTGATTTTATAAGAGAGCAACGGAGGATTTTATGGCGGAAATAAAGCCGTTTAAAGCAGTGAGATATTCCAAAGAGGACGTCAGCGATTTTATATGTCCTCCTTACGACGTCATAAGCTCTCAGGAAAAAGAAAGGCTGCAGAAACTTTCCCCTTACAATATAATACACGTCGAGCTGTCCGATCCGAAAGGCAAAAAAAACAAATATAAAAACGCCGCCGACATTTTTCGCGGCTGGTTTGAAAAAGAAGCTTTGCGCAGCGACGCAAAACCCGCTTATTATTTTTACGAGCAGGTTTTTGAAGACAACGCGATAAAAATGACCAGAAGAGGTTTTTTTGCGGCTCTTAAACTTGAAAATCCCCATTCGGAAAAAGGCGCGGTAAAACCGCACGAAAAAACTCTTGCAAAACCTAAAGCCGACAGGCTGAGCCTGTTAAAAGCCGTAAAGGCCAATATCAGCCCGATTTTCGGCTTATACGACGACGAAAAGCTTGTAACCGTTGAAATATGCAAAAAGATTTCCAGAAGAAAGCCTTCCGCTTGGGCAAAAGATAAAGACGGCGTTTTTCACAAATTGTGGCTTGTTGACGACGAAGATATAGTAAAAGAAATCACTAAGTTTTTGTCGGGCAGAAAAATGTTTATAGCCGACGGTCATCACAGATACGAAACGGCTTGGAATTACAGTCAGGAAAGAAAAGAAAAAGACAAAAAATATTCTTCCGGCAAAGAGTATAATTATGTTCTTACATATTTATGCCCGATGGAAGACAGCGGCATTTCCATATGGCCTACGCACAGAGTTATCTGCGAGCCCGCGAATTTGGAATCAAACGTTGAAAAATATTTTGACGTTCATCCGTCTAAAGATTTTGCCAAACTTTCAAAAAAAGAAATACAGCCGATGATACTTTTTAAAGACGGCAAATACAGGGTTTTAACTATTAAAAAAGAAGCTTTTCTTAAAAAAGCTATGCCTGATAAAGG
>JAISRM010000218.1 GCA_031273645.1 Endomicrobium sp. | reverse complement strand
CCGCCGTTTTTGATATAATTAACAAATATGAAAAACGCTCCTTTAGCTCTTGCAACAGCCCCTGTCGGCAAACTTTTAGCGCAATATGCCGTGCCTGCTATTATAGGTATGGCGGCAATGTCTATTTATAATATTACCGACAGCATTTTTATCGGACACGGCGTAGGGCCTCCCGCGCTTGCCGGGCTTACGATAGCGTTTCCGATAATGAATTTAGGCGCCGCTTTTGGCGCGCTTGTGGGCGTCGGCTCGTCTGCTCTTTTATCTTTGCGTCTTGGACAAAAAGATTATGAGAGCGCAAATTATATTCTCGGAAACGTCATAACGCTTAATCTTATAATGGGGATAGCTCTTTCAATTCCCGTTTTAATTTTTCTTACCCCCATATTGAAATTTTTCGGGGCAAGCGACATAGTCCTTCCTTATGCGCGCGACTTTATGATCATTATAGTTTCCGGAAACGTCGTGATCCATTCTTATATGGGGTTAAACTCGTTAATACGCTCGGCCGGACATCCGCAAAAAGCGATGTATGCCACAATTTTAACGGTGATAATCAACCTTATTTTAAATCCGCTTTTCATTTTTGTTTTCGGCTGGGGCATAAGAGGAAGCGCGTTTGCCACCGTGATTTCTAATTTTATAGTGCTGATTTGGGAATTTTATTTTTTTATCGATAAAAGTAATTTTATACATTTAAAAAAAGGAATTTATAAACTGAGGAGTTCGATAGTCGCCGGCATTTTTTCAATCGGGCTTGCTCCGTTTCTTTTAAATTCGGCTTCATGCGTCGTTATAATACTTTTAAACAAAGCTTTTGTGCATTACGGAGGAGACTTGGCCGTCGGAGCCTACGGCATAGTCAACAGAACGGCGTTTTTGTTTGTGATGATAATTTTTGGAATAAATCAGGGCATGCAGCCGATAGCCGGCTACAATTACGGCGCGGGATTATACCCGAGAGTTATTGCGGTTTTGAAAAAATCTATAATCAGCGCGGTTATCATTATGACGGCCGGTTTTTTGATAGCCGAAATTTTTCCTCACGCCGTTGCAAGCATGTTTTCAACGCAGGACGAGCTTATTGATATGACGGTTCCGGGCATACGCATAGTGTTTATGTTTTATTCTTTTGCCGCCGTGCAAATAGTAACGTCGGCATTTTTTCAAAGCATAGGAAAAGCTTATGTCAGCATTCTTCTTTCGGTAAGCAGGCAGGTTATATTTTTGATCCCTTTAATTTTGATCTTGCCGAAATTTTTTGGAATTACGGGCGTTTGGGCAAGCATGCCGGCCGCAGACATTATGTCTTTTATAATTTGCGCGGCAATGCTTAGATCCGAAATCAAGAAATTGAAAAGCCGCGCCGGCGCTTAAAGATAATTTCGCTAAAAATTTTTGTTTATAAACTTCTACATTAAGCCGGAGGTTTAATAATGAACAGATTTGCCATTACTATTGCAAGGCAGTACGGGAGCGGAGGGCTGGTCATCGGTAAAAAAATAGCTTGCGATTTGGGCGTTTCGTTTTACGATAAAGAGCTGATAGAAATTGCGGCAAAAAAATCGGGGCTGGGCAAAGAGTTTATAGAAAAATCAGACGAAAAATTAAACTTGATGGGGTTTTTTGGCGGAGTGTCGGGCGCGATATTCAGCAGTTTCGGTTTGGAATACGGACAAAATATAAACGATTCGGTATTTCAAATACAAAGCGATATCATACGCGCTCTTGCAAGAAAAGAATCGGCCGTTTTCGTCGGGCGCTGCGCCGATTATGTTTTAAGAGACTGCGCCGGCGCGCTAAACGTTTTTATTTGCGCAAATTTGCAAGACAGAATAGAAACTGTTTCGCGCAAGCGTTCTATTACGCAGGAGCAGGCTTTAAAAGAAATAGAAATCAGCGAAAAGGAAAGAAATAAATATTACAGTTATTATACGAATATAGAAAGGGGCTGCGCATGCCATTATCATTTGTGCATAAATTCGTCGGTTTTGGGTTTTGACGGCACTGCAAATTTCATAAAAGATTTTGCCCGTCGTAAGTTCAAAATGCTATAATTAACAAAATAAGGCTAAAAATGCGGACGCAATCGTAAAAAAACTGCAAAAATTATGACAAAACGCGAAGAACAATCATTAGAAATAGTTGAAACAAAATATTTTAATCTCGGCGCTCTTAAACTTGAATCGGGCGCGGCGGTTAACGATGTCGTCATCGCTTATGAAACTTACGGCAAACTTAATGCCGACGCCAGCAACGCCGTCTATATAGCCCACGCTTTTTCAGGAGACGCGCACGCGGCGGGATACCGCAAAGGCGACTCAAAGCCGGGCTGGTGGGACGACATGATAGGTCCGGGAAAAGCTTTTGACACAAACAAATACTTTATAATATGTTCTAACGTTTTAGGCGGCTGCGCAGGTTCTACGGGACCTGCGTCGATAAATCCAAAAACGCAAAAACCTTATGCCTTAGATTTTCCGGTCATAACGATAGGCGATATGGTCAACGCCCAGAAAAAACTTGTGGAATTTTTAGGCATTAAAAAACTTTTGTCTGCGGCAGGCGGTTCTATGGGCGGCATGCAGGTTTTGCAATGGGCGTCCGCTTATCCTGACGACATATGTTCTGCAATTCCCATATCAACTGCGATGAAACATTCTCCGCAGCAGATAGCTTTTGACGAAGTCGCAAGGCAGGCCATAATGGCCGACCCCAAATGGAATAACGGCAATTATTATGAAACCGGCGATGCGCCCGACGACGGACTGTCAATAGCGCGCATGATAGGACATATCACCTATATGAGCGATAAAAGCATGGAAGAAAAATTTTCAAGGAACCGCCGTTTAACGCAGGAAGGCAAATCTTATTTTGACGTCGAAAGTTATTTGCATTACAAAGGCGGCTCTTTTACGAAAAGATTTGACGCAAACTCTTATTTATACATTACAAGAGCTATGGATTATTTTGACGTTTCCGATATAAAATTCGTTAAAGCCGCAAAAAAAATCGACGTTAAATTTTTGGTCATATCGTTTGCTTCCGATTGGCTCTATCCTTCTTATCAAAGCGAAGCGACGGTAAAATTATTGAAGCTTAAAGGTTACGACACCACGTATATAGAAATAAAATCAACTTACGGCCACGATGCTTTTCTTCTTGAATTTGACGATGAAACTAAGCTTATAAAGCATTTTTTGGCAAAAGTCTATGACGACAGAAAAAACGCGCCGGCAAAGTAAAAACAGTTTACAATGCGCGCATAAGGAATAAAAAATGTCGGAAGATACTAAACGAGCTCCTTTGGAATTTAGAACAATAGCGTCAATAATAGAAAAAGAATCTTCGGTTTTAGATTTGGGCTGCGGGACCGGAGACTTGCTTTATTATCTTACAAAAACAAAGCAAATAAACGGGCAAGGCATAGAGATAGACGAAGAAGCCATATATAAATGCGTTGAAAAAGGGTTGACGGTTTTTCATACGGATATTGAAAGCGGAATAGATTCCTATCCCGACGCAGGATTTAATTATATCGTTATGTATAACAGCCTTCAGCAGATACGGCAGGTAGATCGCGTTATAGAAGAAAGTTTCAGGCTTGCGGAAAGAATTATAATCGGTTTTCCTAATTTCGCTTATTTTACCGCAAGAAAAGATCTTCTCTTAGGAAATTCTCCGGTAACAAAAAACCTTCCGTACCAATGGTACGATACGCCTAATTTAAGATTTTTAAGCATTAAAGATTTTGAAAAATTTTGCGGCGGTAAAAATTATAAAATATCCGACAGATTTTTTTTCAGCGAAAATAAAGAAATAAAATTATTTCCTAATTTATTTGCTCAGACTGCCGTTTTTGTGATATCTAAGCGCTGATAAACCCGCATGGCAAGCCTAAGAGCAAAAAAGGAGAGCCGGAGTGGACAGGATTTATGAAATTTTTGAAAAAGTAAGACGGCAGGCTCCTCTTGTTCATCATATCACCAATTGGGTAACAATAGGCGATTGCGCTAATATTGTAAAAGCTTTCGGCGCTTCTCCGGTTATGGCTCATGCTTTGCAAGAGACCGCCGATATGGCAAATATTGCAGACGCCGTAGTTATAAATATAGGCACATTAGATCTTTCAATTTTTGAAGCGATGAAATCTGCCGCCGCTGCGGCAAACAAAAAGGGCATACCGGTTATAATCGACGCCGTAGGCGTCGGGGCTACTAAATTCAGAAATGATAAAATAAAAGAACTGCTGCAATATAAGATTGCCGTAATAAAAGGAAACGCTTCCGAAATAGCGGCTTGCGCCGGCATAAACGTAACGACAAAAGGCGTTGACAGCGGAAATGTTTGCGCAGATATGATCAATATAGCTAAAAATTTTGCCGTCAAGCATGAATGCGCGGTAGCGGTAACCGGAAAAGAAGACATATGCGCTAACGGAACGGATGTTTTTATCGTTAAAAACGGAACTCCTATGATGTCGCATGTCGTAGGCACAGGCTGCATGGCCGGATCTGTGATAGGCGCTTTCTGCGCCGTTGAAAAAGATTATTTGTTTGCCTGCGTATCCGGACTTGTCTGTTTTGAAATAGCGGCTGAAAATGCCGATACAACTTCAGAAGGTCCCGGAACTTTTAAAATGAAACTTTTTGACAAAATCAGCACTTTAAGCGACATATCCATTAACAAAATGAAAAAAGTGGTAAAACTTTAAAAAAACAAAGTTTTTCTTTTGAAATGCAGCAAGCTTTAAAATCTGTAATTCCCATGAAAGCGGGAACCCAAGTTTGCTAAAAAATTCTGTCAGACGAAGCCTGCAGACACAGTCCGTATTTCATAAAACAAACGCAGTCTGTCGTCAGTTTGTCATTCCCGCGTTTTTAATATTTGTTTTTCCTTAGCAGCCTGCACCCGAGTGTTTTTATCGGGTGGGAATCCACGTTTACTAAACAATTCTTTTTACATTGTGTTTTTAAAAGAAATAATGTTAGAAACCATATTAAATTAAACATGGATTCCCATTTTCATGGGAATGACAGACACAAACAAAACAACTTGAAAAAACGATTGACAAAACAGACGCTGTCTGTCTTTAAGTTTGTCATTCCCGCGAAAGCGGGAATCCACGTTTACTAAAAAATTTTGTTTACAACCTTCGGTTGTTTTATAAAAAACAGACGAAGTCTGAAAAGAAATAATGTTAGAAACTATATTAATATTAAAAATGGATTCCCATTTTCATGGGAATGACAGACATTGAAAAACAGACGCGGTCTGTCGTCAACGGAATGTCTCAAAGTTTGTCAATTCTCCGTTGGTTTGTCATTCCCGCGTTTTTAATATTTGTTTTTCATTAGCAGCCTGCACCCGAGTGTTTTTATCGGGTGGGAATCCACGTTTACTAAAAAATTCTTTTTACATTGCGTTTTTAAAAAGAAATAATGTTAAAAGCTATATTAATATTAAAAATGGATTCCCATTTTCATGGGAATGA